>MGWJ01000069.1 GCA_001800945.1 Flavobacteria bacterium RIFCSPLOWO2_12_FULL_31_7 | reverse complement strand
GATTTATTGGAAGAGTAAAAAAAATACGATTGTATATTTTGGATTTACGAATCGAATAGTATAAAAAAGTCCCGAGAATTAAACTCGGGACTTTTGTTTTTATTATATATTTTTTGAAATTTTATAGCTAATAAAATACATTGTAAAAGCTATAATAATGAGAAAAGCACTTGAAATAATAACATTTATAACTAATCCAAATTCTAATAAATAGACAATATATTTTGTGTTTTCTATTTGATAAAGTCCGAAATAATTTGTCATAAGCAAAGCAATAAAAACAAATAGTCCATAAAACCAAAACGATTTAGTTTTAATAAAGAAAACAACAGAAACTAGTGTTGACAGTAACAAACCTAACAAAGGAGCTATATAAAACCAAATTGAATAGTTACTTAGCCTTTCTGGCCCTAATTGTTTCATTGCTTCATTAACTCCATTTTTCTCTACAATATTAGCTAATTCAATATCATTAATATAACCAATTAAGGAAACTGCAAAAACTAATAATAATCCAGCGAAAATATGAATGGAAATTAATTTTAAATTGATCTTTTGTAAAACATCTGAATTCATAATTTTATTTTATATCAATTGGGATTCTAACACTAATTGCCACATTTAAACCTGGTTCAGAAATTCCGAATTGTCTGAAACGCGACATGTGATTCACATATTGCTTGTCCAGAACGTTATTTGCTGTTAAAGTAATTTCTGTTTTCTTATATGTTGTAAAAAAACCAAAATTTAATAATGAATAGCCTTTTGTTCTTAATTCATTTGCTTCAATCTTATTTTGATCAAAAGTAGTTGGAACACTTATATTAAATGAGGTTTTCGAGAATTTTCTAAAATCATTAAAATTAAAATAAATGGTATTAGTCAATTTTGTTGGAGACATCATTGGTAAAAAAGAATTATTATCAGTTCTTTTACCTTCTAAAACAGCATATTTTGTTTCAAAACGGAACCATTTTGCTGATTTTGGATGGATGTCTACACGTGCTTCACCTCCAGTTAATTCCGCATCAGCTTGATCATATTTATATTCTGAAACCAATTGAGAAGGATTTGTATTGTTTGGCACCGTATTTCCGGTTGGAGCAATATAAATATAGTTACTGATTGCATTGAAAAAATAAGCCCCTTCAATCGTCACAGATGAAGTTGCATAAGTAGCATTAAAATCGAATTGATTATTATATTCTTTTTCGAAATTGGCATTACCAACTTCAAACCTTCTAGATTCTAATTTGTAACCATTCGTAGTTAATTCATTTAAATTTGGTGCGCGATATCCTTTAGCAAAACTGGTTCTTAATGTTAAGCGATTTCCAATCGTATAAGCTAATCCTAAAGAAGCACTAACATTATCATAAGATTTGGAAATAGCTGAAATATTGTAATTCGCACTTGATGTATTATCAGTATCAATTTTTCTTGAATCATATCGAGTACCAACAGTAAAATTGAAATTTTTATAATCAAATTTACTAACTGCAAAAAAGCCTAAATCGTTAAGGTTTGCATTTGGAATTAAAACTGTTGCTGCTCCACTATTATTTGTATTATTTTGAAACATTCCTTGTGAGCCAATAATAGTGCTGAAATTATTCCATTTTGGTGCATACCATTTTGCGTTATATGTTAAAGTTTGTAAGGTCATATCAACATATTTATACCCTTTTTTTACATAAATACGCTCTTCATTTTCTGTACGATGATTGTTCTGATAACCTACAATTACATCAAATTTAGATTTTCCAGTTAAAAACGTTGATGTTGATGTTATTCTGTGATCAACAACTGCGTGAAAAGGTGCTTCAATTTCAAAAGGATATTTTTCTTTTTCATTTAAATCACTGTTAATTAACTCGCCATTTGGTCCAAAAGAAATATCTTTTCCGTCTAAAATTCCAAAAAATGCTTGGTTAAAATTATAGGATAAATTGGTAGAACCCCATTTTCTATCTGTTCCAATGTAAGATTTAAAACCATATTCTAACAATCTTGTATTTGGTGTTCTGAACGATTGATTATTCACAAAATAATCTGAATATAATTTTCCTAAACCACTAACACCCCAATTGTATTTTTCTTTAGCTCCATTCACATTTGCTAAAGCTCTCCAACCTAAGTTATTGGAAGACATTGAGGTAAAATAAGAACCTTTAGTTGTGCCAACAGCTGCAGGTTTAGCTTTTACGAAATTTATAACTCCGCCCATAGCTTCTGGTCCAAATAATAAACTTTCAGGACCTTTAATAACTTCAATTTTTTCTACATCATTTTCGTTGACTCCAATTCCGTGTTCATCATCCCATTGTTGTGTTTCAAAACGAACACCATCAATAACCGTTAAAACTCTGTTACTTGACAAACCTCTGATTACAGGTCTCGAAATTAAGGTTCCAGTTGTTGTAGCGTCAATTCCTGGAATTTTATTTAAAGCATCCATAACGGTAAATCCACCAAATTTTTGAATATCATTTTGATTTACTACATCAACTTTAAAAGTATTTTTCTTTTGTTCGTTTACAAATGAATTAGTAATTACAATTTTATTAATTTCGAAAATTTCATTCTCTAATAATACATCTATTTGAATTTCATTTGATTGAGAAGTTAGCGTAATTTTTTTAACACTTGACTCGTAACCAATATGAGAAAACTGTAGTTGAATAGTTCCTTTTGCCTTTAGATTAATTTCGTAATTACCAAATTCATCTGTAGTTACTCCTTTATTAAGTTCACTAATATAAACAAAAACGTTTGGTATCGGTTGGTTTGTAGTTTTATCTAGAACATTACCTTTTATAGCAGTTTGAGAGAAGGAATTTTGCACAACGAATAAAACAAAAATCCATTTTAATAAGTTCTTCATTAGGTTATTTTTTGGGGATTCAAAAATACAATATTATTTGATTGGATGACAAAAAAAATCCCGAGCATAAAACTCGGGATTTTCAATATACTTAATTCGTAAATCTAAAATTTTTAATCGTAAATTAATTATACATTTTAGTACGTAATTCTTTAATTTTATCATCTTCTAAATATTCATCAAACGTCATATAACGGTCAATAACCCCATTTGGAGTAATTTCTAGAATACGATTACCAACAGTTTGTGCAAATTCGTGGTCATGAGTAGTTAATAAAATCGAACCTTTAAAATTGTTTAACGAGTTGTTAAAAGCTGTAATTGATTCTAGGTCTAAGTGATTGGTTGGTTCATCTAACATTAAAACATTCGCTCTAATCATCATCATTCGAGATAACATACAACGCACTTTTTCTCCTCCAGATAACACATTACATTTTTTCAAAGCTTCTTCACCTGAGAAAATCATTTTTCCTAAGAATCCACGAACATAAACTTCATCACGTTCTTCTTCCGTTTTAGCCCATTGACGTAACCAATCTACTAAGTTTAAATCTACACCATCGAAAAAGCTATGATTTTCAACAGGTAAATACGATTGAGTGGTAGTAACTCCCCAATCAAAAGTCCCTGAATCGGCCGTTTTTAATCCATTTAAAATATCGTAAAAAGCTGTTGTAGCACGTGAATCTTTAGAGAAAACTACAATTTTATCGCCTTTAGCCATATTTAAATGCACATCTTTAAATAGCACATCGCCATCTTGTGATGCTGATAAATTTTGCACATTTAAAATTTGATCACCGGCTTCACGCTCCGTTTCAAAAATAATGGCTGGATATCTTCTACTTGATGGTTTGATTTCATCTAAGTTTAATTTTTCAATCATTTTCTTACGAGAAGTCGCCTGTTTTGATTTCGCTACATTGGCACTGAAACGTCGAATAAATTCTTCTAATTCAGCTTTTTTCTCTTCTGCTTTTTTGTTTTGTTGTGCTTTCTGACGCGCTGCTAATTGACTACTTTCATACCAGAATGTATAATTTCCAGAATAGTGAGTAATTTTAGCAAAATCAATATCCGAAATATGTGTACATACCGCATCTAAAAAGTGACGGTCATGCGAAACTACTAAAACAGTATTTTCATAATTAGCTAAGAAATTCTCTAACCAACCAATTGTTTCGAAATCTAAGTCGTTGGTAGGCTCATCCATAATCAACACATCTGGATTTCCGAATAAAGCTTGAGCTAATAACACACGAACTTTAAGTTTACCGTCCATTTCACCCATCAAAGTATAATGATGTTCTGCGCCGATTTCTAAATTGGATAATAAAGTAGCGGCATCACTTTCTGCATTCCAACCGTTCATCTCGTCAAATTGCAATTGCAACTCACCTATTCTATCAGCGTTTTTATCATCGTAATCTGCATACAAAGCATCCATTTCAGATTTCACAGCATGTAATGTTTTGTTTCCAATTAGTACCGTATCTAAAACCGTATATTCATCAAACATGTTGTGGTTTTGGTTTAAAACCGACATACGTTTACCTGGTTCTAAAATTACTCTACCAGAAGTTGGATCCATTTCGCCCGCAATTATTTTTAAAAACGTAGATTTACCAGCACCGTTAGCACCAATAATTCCGTAACAGTTTCCTTGCGTGAATGTAGTATTTACTTCGTCGAATAAAATTCTTTTACCAAATTGTACCGATAAATTAGAAATTGTAAGCATGTATTTTTTGTTTTAATTTGCGGCAAAATTAACAAAAATGAACGAGTTTACATCATTTTATTTTTATAAATCTATTAAGCTTTTTTAACGCAACCTTAACACGAATACTATTTTGAATCAAATATATTTGTTACGATGATAAAAATGCCCCATATGCTAAAAAAATACTCTTACATTAATTTTATTTTACTTTCCTTACTACTTACTTCGATGACCTCGTGTAAAGACGGTATGATTGGTGGTAATCATGTTGCTTACTTTGGTGGTGAAATTGAAAATCCTAAAAATAATTTTGTTGTTTTTATGAAGAATGATAAAGTTATTGATACTTTTTATTTAGATAAAGAAAATCGTTTTTTCCATAAGTTTGACTCGTTAACTCCCGGATTATATAGTTTTAAACATGATCCAGAATATCAATATGTTTTTTTTGATAAGAATGATAGTATTATGATTCGTTTAAATAGTAATGATTTTGATAATACATTAATGTTTTGTGGAAGAGGCGATGAAAAAAACAATTTTATGATGGAATTGTTTTTAAAAGACGTAGAATTAAAAAATAACATGTTTGAAATTTATGAAAAAGACGAGAAAACTTTTTCTAAATTCATAGATTCATCGTATCAAAACACTACTAAATTATATAACAAAAGAAAGTCATTTATCAATTGGTCTGAAGAATTTGACGAGATTGCTAAGGCTAATATAGAACTAAATTATGCCTACAAAAAGGAAATTTTCCCAATTATACATGAATTTAAAACAGGTAATAGCATTAAAACAAATTTACCAAAATCCTATTACAGTTATAGAAACAAAATTGATGTAAACAAGCCTAATTTATTACATTATTCGCCGTTTATTAATTACATGACAAGTATGTTAAACAACATTGTTTTAACAGATTGTAAAGGTCATTTAGATGACATGAGTTTAGAAAATAACATTAAGAAATTACAAATTGCAGATACTTTAATTAAAGACAAACATGTTAAAAACTTAGTGATTAATAATGTGGCCAATATGTATTTGTTATCTGATCAATGTTCAATAAATAATGGTAAATTTTTCAATTTGTATTCCAAGATAGTTTCAGATGAAAAAATGAAATCTAATGTGATGCAAACTGCAGAAAATATCAAAAAACTTAAAAACAA
This sequence comes from Flavobacteria bacterium RIFCSPLOWO2_12_FULL_31_7, assembly GCA_001800945.1. Taxonomy (GTDB): domain Bacteria; phylum Bacteroidota; class Bacteroidia; order Flavobacteriales; family Flavobacteriaceae; genus Flavobacterium. Next base: position 4,603 of record MGWJ01000069.1, on the reverse strand, counting down.
TAACATCTTACCAGATGTGTCTTTATGTGATGTAAATAAAAAACAGGTAAAAATCAAAGATCTTATAAAAAAGAAAACAATCATTTATTTTTGGACAAAACAAGCTGATTCTCACGCTTTTTATTCTCACAAAAAAGTTGATGAACTTAAAGCAAAATATCCAGATATTCAGTTTATTGCTGTGAATATTCACAATTCGCAAGAGGATTGGTTAAAAGAAGTTAAAGCCAAAAATTATACTAATTCTATTGAATTACGTGCGACAGATTTTGAAGAGTTGAAAAATAAATGGGTTATCAATCGTGTGTATCGAACTATGCTTATTAATAAAAATGGAACTATTGATAATGCTTTTGTAAGTATGTTTGATGCTAATTTTGAAAGTCATTTAAAATAGACTTAAACTTAGTAAAAGAAAACACAAAAGGCGTTCAAATAATTTGAACGCCTTTTGTAATTATAATTTAGAAAATATTATTTATTTCCTTTTTCGAAATCTGCTACAAACTGAGCAATTCCAATGTCTGTTAAAGGGTGTTTTAATAAACCGGTGATAGATGATAATGGTCCTGTCATGACATCAGCACCAATTTTCGCACAATTCACAACGTGCATAGTATGACGAACAGAAGCCGCTAAAATTTGAGTTTCGAAACCATAGTTGTCATAAATTTGACGAATTTCATCAATTAAATTTAAACCATCTGTTGAAATATCATCCAAACGACCTAAAAATGGTGAACAATAAGTTGCTCCTGCTTTTGCAGCTAATAATGCTTGACCAGCTGAGAAAATTAAAGTTACGTTTGTTTTAATTTCTCTATCAGAAAAATATTTACATGCTTTAATTCCTTCTTTTGTCATTGGTAATTTCACAACAATTTGTTCGTGTAAATCTGCCAATTCTTCTCCTTCTTTAATCATGCCTTCAAAATCAAGTGCATTTACTTCTGCACTTACATCGCCATCTACTAAATTACAAATATCTACATAGTGTTTTAAGATATTATTTTTTCCAGTAATGCCTTCTTTAGCCATTAATGATGGATTGGTAGTTACACCATCTAAAATTCCTAAAGCTTGAGCTTCTGCGATGTCTTTTAAATTTGCTGTATCAATAAAAAATTTCATTTTCTGTGTATTTAATTAAGTTAACTTGTATTCTTTTTACAAAATTACGATTTAAAACTTCAATATCAAGTTTCAATTATAATTTATAATGATTCATTAATATTTTTTCATACATCTTATCTGGAAGAATTCTCTTTAAAACTATAGAGAATTTTTGCATAAACGCTCCGACTTTATAATGTCCTTTCGGATTTTTTGTTTCGATAATTTGATGAATCGCTACGGCCATTTCAATTGGATTACTTCCACCAGAAACATGCCCATTCATCATATCTAATTGCGTTTGATACACTTTTTCATAGGCTGAACCATTAATTACGGGTGCATGAAATCTTCGTGACGCAATATCTGTAGCAAAATCCCCTGGAGCAACATTTGTAATATGAACACCAAAAGCTTTGGTTTCCATTCGTAATGATTCCGTAATAAGTTCTAAAGCACCTTTTGAAGAAGAATATATACTTCTAAAAGGCAATCCCATATAACCTGCAATGGAAGTTATATTGATAATTAGTCCGTTTTTTTGAACGCGCATTTGAGGTAAAACCGCTTTCATGGTTTCTATTGGTCCGAAAACGTTTGTCTCAAAATTATTTTTGATTTCTTCTAACGGAATTTCTTCTAATGGTCCAGTAATTCCTACTCCGGCGTTATTTATTAAAACATCAATTCTGCCTTCTAATTCTATAACTTTAGTTATACAAGCTTTAATTGAATCCGAATTTCTAACATCTAAATCGACTAATTTTATTTTGGAATTTGTTATCGCTGATGCATTTCTGCTCGTTCCATAAACAACAAATCCTTTTTCTAATAAGAATTCACCAATGGCTTTTCCAATTCCTGATGAACCACCAGTAATAAGTATGACTTTTTTCATTTTTTATAAGGTATATACGGTATGTAGTAAGGCTAACAATAAAATTATTAGCAGCATGATAAAATTAAACAAATAGAAAAAAACTAACTTTAAAAAAGTTATAGTTCTAGATTCTTTATAAAATTTTCGATACGAAGTAAAGAAAATAATTTGAAGGATTAGAAAAACTAAAAATTCGTACCAACCATTACATTCATAAGGTGTTAAACCAACCAAAGTGGAAAAGATTGCAGAAAATGAAAGTATTAATAAAACGGTTGAAAAGTAATGAAAAGTAAAAATGCCATGATCAAAAAACCACCATTTCTTTTTATTGTGAGTAAGCCATAAACCAAATGCAAAAAAGGGCATAAAAAAGAAAATCCATTTTGGTAAATTAGAAACGGCTTTATGAAACATCATTTTATAAATTTGACGAAGCGTATAATCTTGATTTAATTTTACTATTTTATCATTAATATGTTTATCAATCCAAGATTTTTCTTCACCTTGTTTTGGGGTATTTCCAACAAATCTTACTTTTTCATTGAATATATTTTTTTTATCAAAATCACTATTTTTAGTTTCTGTATCTTCTATTACAACTTTTTCCATATCATGGAAAACAAAGGCATTAAATACGAAAAACGCAAAAAAGTTGATAAAAATAAAAAGTTTTACTGGCGCCATAAACGCTTGTCTTCTACCTTGAAGATAAATTATAGACAATGTTGCAGGTGTGTACAACAAATATTTTATCGCTTTCCAAAAGCTATTGTCATAATGCACTAAATCCTCCAAAAAATGAGTAAATAAATAGTGAAATGATTTTTTAGTTTCCGTATTTTCTTGTCCACATGAAGGACAAAAACGCACTTTAACTTCATCACCACAGTTTTGGCAAGTGGTGTCTTCTCTTAATTTACCGTGACTCATAGTTTTAGATTTAATCTTGTAAAACTAAATAAAAAAAAGTGCATACAAAAGTTTGTATGCACTTTAAAACTACTTTAAAAGCAAATTACTTTTTGTCTTTTTTCTTTGTATCGCATGAAGCTTCTTTTTTACCTGAATCTCCACAACATTTTTTACCGTTTACCGAACAAGATTTTTCTGTTTTTTCTTTTTTCTTTTGTTTTGGTTCTTGTGCATTTGTAGTTGTTGAAAATAAAAATGCTACTGCTGCTACTAAAATTAAATTTTTCATTTTGTTTGATTTTAATGGTTTTTATTATTTGTTGTTAATTGATAATTACTTTTTTGGTACAATAAAATTTATTGTCTAGAATAAAGGTGATACATTGCATTTTGTCTTCTGAATTTACTAAATTGAATGTCATTGAATTATTTCCTTGTTTCAATCCGTCAATTTCTCCATCATCTAGCAATTGTCCGCTTTCGTTAGTTACAAAATAATCTAAAGTAGCTACATAAGGTAAATAAAACTGAATGGAAACCGCATTTTCTTTGGTTGGGTTTGGAGAAACGGTGAAAGTAAAATCGTTTTTTTCTTCAATTCTACTTTGTCCTAAAACACCATTTTTAATTAATTTAACTTCATAAATAGTTGCTCCAGCACTAGTTGTATTTGTTTCATTATTAGAAAACGGATTAATCGAAGGACTATCAATTCCACCATAAATATGTCCGATTACAAATTCAGTAGCTGTGATTTCGCTTAATTTAATCACTTCATTAGTATAATGTGGCAAGTTTTTATTTGGAATAAATTCTGCGCCAGCGCCTTTTAAATTTGGCATTTCTACAGCTAGTTTATATTCAGATAAATCACCATTAGACAAGCGTGATGTTCGACTAATTGTTTTAACGAAAGGCACATTATCATCCTGAACTAAATTGGTTCCGTCATAATAATACCGGCTAATTCCACCAAAAAACAAGTTATGCATTTTGTTGTCTGCTCCATCATACAAGCCCACTTTTGCACTGTGATAATTGCTTAAATACTGATTGAATTCTGTCTGAGGAAAATAACCACTTGCTTTGATGTCAACAGGATATAAAAAAGGTAAATCCGCATTAATTTGAAAAACGCCTGATGAAATGGTATAACCTTCTTCCCCATTTGGAAAAACTTGTGGCACCAAATTATAATCACGGCGATGCAAATGCACCAAATCTTCTACAAAAGAATAATTGGCAATGCTCAGTTGTGTTCCCGTATTATCAATCGTAAATTTTTGTACTTTATTTACATAATTTTGTACAAAAGTTGGATTATTCATTGGGTTGTATCTTCCTGTAAAAACTTGTCCGCCAATCAAATAAAACTCATTTCCAATTTTACCTAATTGTCCGCCCGTATTTTGAAAAATAGGATTTGCAATCTGCTTAAAATTAGAAGTAATTGAAGTTCCATTGATAACCGCATCAATTAAGTTTGGCACTTGAATACTGGTTAGTTTATCAAAAGTCACGTGATCATTTTGTGATTCTGAAAAAGCATAACCTCCAATAACATATAAAGCGTCTTCATCTTGATAAAAGTTCATATTTGTCGCTTGCAATTGCTCTTTTAAATTTGTGCTCAATGTATTTAAGGAAGCTGTCCAAAATTGTTGCGTTGCCACATCAATTACTATGATATTAGAA
>MGWJ01000068.1 GCA_001800945.1 Flavobacteria bacterium RIFCSPLOWO2_12_FULL_31_7 | reverse complement strand
AATTAGCGACGCCAGATGTAACAGTTGCCGATTTAATTGGTGATGTAGATCCGATTAAAGCAGCCAATTTAAAATTATCATATGCAGATGAACGTGTGATTCACTTCGGGATGATTCCACGTGCGAACAGATGTATTTTTGTAATTAACGAATTACCCGATTTACAAGCTCGTATTCAGGTAGCCTTATTCAATATTTTACAAGAAGGCGATATTCAAATTCGTGGTTTCAAACTAAGAATGCCTTTAGATTTACAATTTATTTTTACAGCAAACCCAGAAGATTATACCAATCGCGGGAGTATTGTTACACCTTTAAAAGATAGAATTGGTTCTCAGATTTTAACACATTATCCTGAAACTATTGAAATTGCTAAAACCATTACACATCAAGAAGCTAAATTAGATGAAAATCAAGGTTCTATTGTACATGTGCCAAATTTAGCTAAAGATTTGTTGGAACAAGTTGGTTTTGAAGCAAGAGAATCAGAGTTTATAGATGCAAAAAGTGGTGTTTCGGCTCGTATGAGTATTACTGCTTATGAAAATTTAATTAGTACGGCTGAGCGAAGAGCTTTGCAAAATGGGGAAGAAAAAACAACAGTTCGTTTAGCTGACTTTTTAGGAATTATTCCAGCCATAACAGGAAAAGTAGAATTAGTTTATGAAGGCGAACAAGAAGGAGCAGGCGTAGTGGCCCAATATTTAATTTCCAATGCAATTCATACTTTTTTCCCGGGTTATTTTCCTAAAATTGAGAAATTAGAAAAACAAAATGAAACCACACCTTACTCAGAAATTTCAGAATGGTTTTTTAATGAATCGGGTTTTGAATTAACAGATGATTGTTCCGATGAAGTGTATAAAAATGTTTTAGATGGAGTAGAACCATTGGAAAATTTAATTCAAAAATACCAACCAGAAATTGCTATTTCAGATAAGTATTTCCTAAAAGAATTTATACTTTGGGCTTTAGTAGAATATAATAAGTTATCAAAAGAAAGAACGCAAGACGGCTTTCAATTTAAAGATCCGTATGCTAAGTTTATAAGTAGGTTGTCTTAGTATGTAATAAAATAAAAAAATCCCGATTTGAATTTCAAATCGGGATTTTTTTATTAATCGACTCATTACTTCTTCAAATGCACATCAAAATAATCTGCAATTTTCGCATACATGTGAATTCTATCTCTTCCGCCAACATTGTGTTCGTGGTTTGGATATAAGAAATAATCTACTTGTTTTCCTGCTTTTATAGAAGCTTCAATGAAATTCATACTGTGTTGTTGCACCACAACTGGATCTTGCGCTCCGTGAATAATCAATAATCTTCCTTTTAAGTTTTTCACTTTATCTAATAAAGACGTTTTTGCATAACCTTCTGGATTGTCTTGTGGTGTATCCATATAACGTTCTCCGTACATAATTTCATAATATTTCCAATCGATAACTGGTCCTCCAGCAACTCCAACTTTAAACGTGTCTGGTTGAGAAGTTAGTAATGAAGTCGTCATAAATCCTCCAAAACTCCATCCGAAAACGCCAATTTTATTCGCATCTACAAATGATTTTGATTTTAAGAATTCAACACCTTTCATTTGGTCAGCCATTTCGTTCACACCTAAATTTCTATGTGTTACATCACAAAATCTTTTTCCACGAGCATCACTTCCTCTGTTGTCTAAAGTAAAAACTACATAACCTTGTTGAGCCATGTAAATATCAAAATATCCGGCGCCACCTAACCATTTGTTTGTTACCAATTGTGCGTGCGAACCTCCGTAAACGTAAACCATTACTGGATATTTTTTAGTAGCATCAAAATTCGCTGGGTAAATTAATCTTCCGTTTAATGGTGTTTTACCATCAGGAGAAGTTAAAGTCACCATTTCAATTCTTGGCATATCAATTTTTCCAATAAATGGATTTTCAGCCTTCACTAAAGTAGTGTTAGCCATTTTCGTTTTGATGTTTAAGATCGAAATTTCATTTGGCGTTGTCGCATTGCTGTATTGGTCTAAAATCATAGTGCCGTCTGAAGAAACAGATGCATTGTGAGTTCCAGAAACTGTTGTTAATTGAAATGTTTTTCCTGATTTTATATCTACTTGATACAATTGTCTGTCTAAACCGTTATTATCTGTTCCTATATAATTGATTTTAGAGTTGGAAGCATCGAAACCTAATAAATTTGTTACTACAACATCTTTAAAACCTAAGTTTTTTAATAATTTTCCATCAGTATTATATAAATACATTTGGTTGAAACCATTAAAATCTGTTTGATAAATAAATTGTGTTGGATTATTTGGTACGAAAGTTAAAGCGTGTTGAGGTTCTACCCAAGTTGAAGCTTTTTCTTCGAATAATGTTTTTACGAAAGCACCCGTTTTTGCATCGTATTTGTTAAATTTCAAATGATTTTGATCACGATTTAAAACTCCGATAAAAATATGTTTTCCAGTTGGTTCCCAAGAAACCATTGTTAAATATTGCTCTTTTGGTTCCCCAGTTTGAATCGTAATTTTTTTACCTGAAGCTAAGTCATAAACCACTAAGGTTACATTTTCACTGGTCATTCCAGCCATTGGATACTTGATGTCTTTGTTTACAGCTTCACGCTCATTCCAATTGATAATTGGATAATTTCCAACCATAGTTTCATCTTTTCTGTAATACGCTAATTGTGTTCCAGAAGCATTCCACCACATTCCTCTGTCGATACCAAATTCTTGACGGTGTACATAATCTGAACCATTAACAATTGCTGGATTTTCATCATTTGTAACCTCAATAGTTTTATTGTTATAAGTAATTTTGATGTTGTTGTCTTTTAACCAGGCTACATTGTCGTTTGAAGCAAACTTAGCTTGCGCACCTTCGTTAGAGTAACCAATTGAAGAAGTAATTTGTTTAGAAGCTACATTATAAACAACTTTATAGTTATTTGTTTTTGATGCGATTTCTGTTTCAAAAGTATTTGTAGTTTTCCATTCTATAGTAAAAGGGAATGTTCTTAAAGTGAATTCTTCAGTTGGTAATTTTGCTTTTAAAGCCGCTTCAAATTCTGCTTTTGTAGCTAAAGTAGTTTCTTTCCATCCATTTACAGCGCTTTTTTCTAATAGGCTGCTAAAATCAGAACTTAAGTAAGTAATTGATTTCGAATCTTTTCTCCATTGTTGCGCAACTAATGAAGTGGGTGCATATTTTCTTGGTCCAGTTACGGTTTCTTCGATGGTAAGTTTTTGTGCGAAAGACATACTTCCAACCAAAAGAAAACTTAAAATATATTTTTTCATTTATAAATTATTTAGTTCGTATTAGTTTGCGAAGTTAATAAATTGTTACAAAAAAATCCGACTCATTTCTAAATCGGATTTTGATGTGACGTATTATTTATTTTTATAAGATATTTAATTCTTTCATACAAGCGTGCATCATTTGATAAGTTCTCTCAATATCATTATCTAAACCAATAGAAAAACGAATTAAACCATCAGTTAAACCCATTTCTGCTTGTTCTTCTAAAGGAATTTCAGAAGAAGTTGAAGTTCCTGGTGCGCTAAATAAAGTTTTGTAGAATCCTAAACTTACAGCTAAATAACCTAAATTTCTTTCTTGCATTAATTCCATTAACGCGTTGGCTTTATCTAAACTTCCCACGTCAATAGTCATCATTCCACCAAAACCATATTCTGGATTAATCATATTTTTGTACACTTCATGACTTGGATGACTTGCTAAACCTGGATAAACGGTTTTGATTCCGTCTGCTTCAAATTTATTTGCTAAATACATCGCGTTATGACTGTGTTGTTTCATTCTGATATGTAACGTTCTTAAATTTTTCATTACAGATGCCGAGCGTAAACTGTCCATTGTTGGACCTAATAACATACTTGCTCCAGAATTTACGTTTTTCAAATCGTTAATAAATTCTTGGCTCGCACAAGTTACACCTCCAACTGTATCAGAACTTCCGTTGATGTATTTTGTAAGGGAGTGGATTACGATATCTGCACCTAATTTAGCAGGAGAAACCGACAATGGTGAAAAAGTATTGTCTACTACTAATTTGATATTGTGTTTTTTTGCAATTTTCGCTAAAGAAGCAATATCTGCAACTTCTAATAAAGGATTACTAACGGTTTCACAATATAAAACTTTTGTATTTGGAGTAATGGCTGTTTCTACAAGATCTAATTTTGTAATATCAACAAAAGTTGTAGCTACACCAAATCGTGGTGCGAAATTTTTTAAGAAAGCGTAAGTTCCACCGTATATAGTTCTGCTAGAAACTACGTGATCGCCTTGTCCGCAAAGTTGTAAAATTGTTGGAGTAATCGCACCCATTCCAGAAGCAGAAACATTTGCCGTTTCCGTTCCTTCCATTGCTGCCAAAGCTTTGTCTAAATATAAATTAATTGGAGAGGAGTGACGAGAATATAAATAACAACCTTCTGCATTACCTTCAAAAGTATCAAACATAGTTTTTGCTGAAAGGAATGTGTAAGTTGAAGAATCAGAAATAGAAGGGTTTACACCTCCAAATTCACCAAAATATTGCAAATCTTGTATTTTATCTGCTGGATTAAAATTGTTCATGTTGTTTAATTTTTTATTCACCAAAATTGATTATAAAAAATTAATATTTCAATATAATGATTGTTTTTTAGTTTTTAAATCTATAAAAACGATATTATTAAGATTTTTAATCTATGGTTTGAAATAAAATTTAAAAAAAAATGATATATTTGCTTTTCAAACACACACTAACACACAACTAAAATTAATGGATGCAACAGACAAAAAATTGTTAGAATTAATGCAAATTGATTCTAAAAAAACTACAAAAGAACTTTCGAGTAAGCTAAATCTTTCGGTAACTGCGGTTTATGAAAGAATTAAAAAATTAGAACGAGAAGGGATTATTAGCAAATACGCTACGATTTTAGATAGAACCAAAATTAATAAAGGATTTGTGGTGTTTTGTCACATTAAATTAATCAAACACTCTAAAGATTTAATTTCCGAGTTTGAAAAAGAAGTCGTAACACTTAACGAAGTTTTAGAATGTTTTCACGTAAGTGGAGATTATGATTACATTCTGAAGATCTGTGTAAAAGATATGGAAGAATACAGGGAATTTATGGTAACAAAGTTAACCACGTTGCAACATATTGGAAGTACACACAGTACATTTATGATTGGAGAAGTTAAAAATTCAACTTCATTCGTTCTGAATTAAAATTATTGAAGTTTTTTGCCAAAATATCGAGGTATATTTATTTAAAAAACTTTACTTTTGTATTCGAAAATTACACAACAATCATTTTATAAAAATAAATATTTATGAGTCAATTTGATGTAACCATTATTGGTTCTGGACCTGGAGGATATGTAGCAGCTATTCGTTGCGCACAATTAGGATTTAAAACTGCAATTATTGAAAAATACGCAACTCTTGGTGGAACTTGCCTTAACGTAGGTTGTATTCCGTCAAAAGCCTTATTAGCTTCTTCGCATCATTATGAAGAATTACAACATTTTGCTGATCATGGAATTGAAGTTTCTGGAGATGTAAAAGTGAATTTAGAAAAAATGATTGCTCGTAAACAAGCCGTGGTAGATCAAACGTCTGGTGGAGTGAAATACTTAATGGATAAAAATAAAGTTACTGTTTTTGAAGGCGTTGGTTCTTTCGAAAGTGCTACTTCAGTTAAAATTACTAAAAATGATGGTTCGTCAGAAGTGATTGAATCTAAAAATATTATTATTGCTACTGGTTCTAAACCATCTTCTTTACCATTTATCAAATTAGATAAAGATAGAATTATTACTTCTACTGAAGCTTTGAAACTGAAAGAAGTTCCAAAACATTTAGTAATTATTGGTGGTGGAGTTATCGGTATCGAATTAGGTCAAGTCTATTTACGTTTAGGAGCGCAAGTTTCTGTAGTAGAATTTATGGATAGAATTATTCCAGGAATGGATGCTTCTTTATCTAAAGAATTGACTAAAGTATTGAAAAAACAAGGAATGAAATTCTACACATCTCACAAAGTGCAATCAGTAGAGAGAGCAGGAGATGTGGTAACTGTAAAAGCAGAAAATGCTAAAGGAGAAGTTATTACTTTAGAAGGTGATTATTCTTTAGTTTCTGTGGGTCGTCGTCCATATACTGACGGATTAAACGCAGAAAAAGCAGGTGTTAAAGTTACAGAAAGAGGTCAAATTGAAGTGAATAATCATTTACAAACTTCAGCTTCAAATATTTATGCAATTGGTGACGTAGTTCGTGGAGCGATGTTAGCACATAAAGCGGAAGAAGAAGGTGTATTAGTTGCTGAAATTTTAGCTGGACAAAAACCTCATATCGATTATAACTTAATTCCAGGTGTGGTTTACACTTGGCCAGAAGTTGCTGCTGTAGGTAAAACAGAAGAGCAATTAAAAGCAGAAGGAATCGAATTCAAAGCAGGAAGTTTCCCATTCAAAGCATTAGGAAGAGCTCGTGCTGGAGGTGATACAGACGGATTTGTAAAAATCTTAGCTGACGCGAAAACAGACGAAGTTTTAGGGGTTCACATGATTGGTGCACGTTGCGCCGATTTAATTGCAGAAGCAGTTACTGCTATGGAATTTAGAGCAAGTGCGGAAGATATTTCAAGAATGTCTCATGCGCATCCAACTTTTGCAGAAGCAATCAAAGAAGCAGCTTTAGCTGCAACTGCAAACAGAGCATTACACGTATAATTTTTATTTATATAACTTAATAATTTATGAGAAAAATCATTTTATTATCCGCCTTAACACTATTAATTTTGTTGTCTGGTTGTGCTACAATTGTTTCAGGCTCTAAACAGAAAGTTACTTTTACATCTACTCCTGCAAAAGCCAAAGTATTTGTAAATGACGTTGAAATTGGTGTTACGCCTTTTGAAGCAAAGTTAAAAAGATCAGTAAAGAAACATAATGTAAAAATTGTTTTAGATGGTTATAAACCATATGAAACTGTTTTAACTAGAAAATTTAATGGATGGTATATTGGTAATATTGCACTTGGAGGATTAATCGGTATTGTTGTTGATATTAGTACAGGTGCTGTTTACAGAATTTCTGATAAAGAAGTTAATGTTAATTTAGAAAATAATATTTCAATGACAAAAGTAGATAACGACCTAAATGTGGCTGTTGTGATGGAGGTTAATGAAAATTTAGAAAAAATTGGTCAATTAGAAAAAGCGAATTAACTAGTTGTAAATTTAATATGTAAATCCCATATTTCTTAATTGAAGTTTGGGATTTTTTTTGTTTTTTAGATTTTATTATTGTCCTTTCTTTTTACTTGTTTCTTTTACTTTCGTACCTTTACGATATGTTTGCATTGGTCGATTGTAATAATTTTTATGTGTCTTGTGAGCGTGTTTTTCAACCTCAATTTCAAAAGAAACCAGTTGTCGTTTTATCTAACAATGATGGCTGTGTGATTTCTAGAAGTGACGAAGCAAAAGCGCTTGGTATTGCTATGGGCGTGCCTGAATTCAAAATTCGAAACGAAATTAAACAACATCAAATTGCCGTTTTTTCTTCTAATTATGCTTTGTATGGCGATTTAAGTAAACGGGTAATGGATGTGTTAAGTGGGTTTACACCTGATGTTGAAAATTATAGTATAGATGAAGCTTTTCTTAATTTTAAAAACACGAATACAACCAATTTCGAAGCTTGCGGTTTGCAAATGAAACAGCGCGTGCAAAAATGGATTGGTTTACCAGTTTGTATCGGTTTTGCAGAAACGAAAGCGCTGAGTAAAGTGGCCAACAGAATTGCAAAAAAATTCCAAGAAAG
>MGWJ01000067.1:0-16359 GCA_001800945.1 Flavobacteria bacterium RIFCSPLOWO2_12_FULL_31_7 | reverse complement strand
TTAGAAATAGAAGTTAGAAAAATAAGTCTTTCTAACTTCTATTTTCTATTTTCTATTTTCTACACATGTTTGGAATTTGTAATTTAGGAATCGTACCGATAAGAAGTGAAGCCAGCGATAAAAGCGAAATGGTTTCCCAACTATTATTTGGTGATGCTTTTAAAATAATTGAAACTACTCCTAAATGGACCAAAATTCAAACTGCTTTCGATACTTACGAAGGCTGGGTTGACAACAAACAATTTCAAGAAATAACCGAAAATCAATATCAAACATTAGAGAATTCGGAAAATGTTTTAAATGGTGAATTAATCGATTTTATTTCTTACAATATGAATCAATTGATGCCAATTCCTTTAGGAAGTTCACTAAATTTCTTAGATATAAACGAAATCAATAAAGCCAATTTTCAGTTTGAAGGAAAAAAAGAATGCGGTATAAAACCAAAAGACAATCTACTTAAAACTGCTTTTCTTTATTTAAATGCGCCGTATTTATGGGGCGGAAAAACACCTTTTGGAATTGATTGTTCAGGATTTACCCAAATGGTATATAAATTAAATGGCTACAAACTTTTAAGAGATGCTTCTCAACAAGCCATTCAAGGTGAAGCGCTAAGTTTTATTGAAGAAAGTGAACCTGGAGATTTAGCCTTTTTCGATAACGATGAAGGAAATATTATCCATGTTGGAATTATGATGGAAAACAATTACATCATTCATGCTTCAGGAAAAGTTCGTATCGACAGAATTGACCATTTAGGAATTTACAACGTAGATAATGGAAGACACACTCACAAATTGAGAGTGATTAAAAAAGTGATATAAAACATCTAATCGAATAAATATAAAATGCCCCAAAAAGTTACTCACTAATTGGGGCATATTTTTTACTAGAATATTCTAAATTTGGTTGTTAAAACTTATTCTTTAGCTTCTAAATTCTCTCTACTTTTTGCTGTCATTCTATCGAATTTGAACATTGGAGCTAATTTCACTTTAATAGAAGCAATTTTCATATTATCTGAGGCAGACAATCCTTGTTTCTCCACCTTATTTTTTCTGGTATCTAAAGCTTCAAACAATAGCTTGGCTTCATCATAATCTTCTCTGGTAAAATTATCTTTATTGGCTTTATATGACTGATAATAATTATCATATACCGAAAGAATATTATTTTTATTTACCCAAGAAAAGTTCATATCCGAACCAATTTTACCTGCACCAAATAAACGATCTCTTAATAATTGTCTAGCACTAACTTTTTTATACTGAGTTAAATCCTCTGAAGTAGCCAATTCATTTTTGGAAATAACAGTTACTTTAATTTCATCATATTTTGCATTTGATGCATTCACTTTTTCTTGTGAAATATCTCTATCACTTCCTTCCAAACCTAATAAGGCTTCATTTGCATTTGCGTTTTTAGCTTCATAATCAGCAGCAATTTCATTCCAATTTTCCTGACGCTCTTCAGCAGAAACTTTATTTAAAGAATCTACATAAATTTCTAATTCACTAATTCTATTATCGGCAAATTCCTTTTCTTTATCCACACATGAAATCATTCCTAATAGAATCATTGAAAATAATCCTGCTTTTACAACATTGTTTTTCATAACGAAATTTGTTTAAAATTATATTTACAAAGTTCATACTGTTCAAATACAATTCCGTTATATAACTTTAAGCAAAAGTTGTGATATTTAAAGATGAAGCAATCAATTATTTCTTCAGGTAACTTTTTAAACTTTGTAAAATATCATCCCTTTTCTTTGGAACAGAAACTTCACCAATTAAAAAACCGTAAGGTTGAAGAGATTCGATATGATCACAAATAATTTTAAAAATAGCAGTTAATGGAATCGCTAAAATTATCCCAGGAATTCCCCATAGAAGTTGTCCAAGAACCAAAACAATAATGGTAAAAAGTGGATTGATTTTAACCTGCGGGCCAAGAATCAAAGGTTCTAAAAGCCAACCCTGAATGAACTGTACAATTCCGTAAACAACTATAATTGCACCTAACATACTCGGATTAGCACCATGAATTGCCGAAATTAAAACAGTTAAAACGGTTCCAGTTATATTACCAATATAAGGCACAACTTCTAGCAAACCACAAAGAATTGCAAAAAATATTGCATTTTCAACACCAATCACACTAAAACCAATACTGTACATGATCCACAAAAGAACAATCATTTTAGATAATCCTAATAAATATTGCTGAGAAACGTTTGTGGCACTAAAAATAACTTGTTTCATTTCTTCTTGTTTCGATGGCTTTACCAATTTAAGTAAGAAGTTTTTAATATGATTTCGATAATATAATAAAAAAGCAAAATAGACTAAAACTAAAATAAGACTAGCAAAAACAGATGTGATTGAACCAAAAATAATTTGAAAAATATTAGCATAGGAAGGTTGTTCATTTTTTAGAATGATGAATTGTTCTTCTGCCGTAATATTCAGATGATTAAAAACATACTCTTGTAAATGGTTTCCAATTTCTAACGCTTTTTGTTTGATTAAAGTAAAATTATCTAAAAATTCAGAAAGTTTCCAACCTATAAGTGAAACCAAAGCCGCCATCATAAATACTAAAGAAAAAAGACATAAAAACACAGCTAATCCTTTAGGTATTTTTTTTCGTTGCATCCAATTGCAAAAAGGCAAAAATAATGTGGCCAAAACACCACCAATACACAATGGAATTAAAAAGTCTTTAGCAAAGTATAATCCCAAAACAATTAAGAATACAAGTGCCAATTTTTGAAGAAGTGGTGTAGATTGAGTGGTCATAGTTTTGCGGTATTTCGTTTCCAAATTTTCACTATTTCATACCAAATTACAGCCATAAAGCCAACAGAAACCGAAAATACTAATTGAGATCCATTGAGTGGTTCAAAACTAAAAAATGCAGATAATGAGGGCACATATAATAATAAAGCAGTGATGAAACCAGTAATTGAAATTATTATTGGAATTAAATTGTTTTTATATTGAATAGTAGTAAGAATAGAATAATAAAAAGAACGATTTGACAACGTTAAAAATATATTTGAAGTAATCAAGCAAATAAAAACCATAGTTCTCGTAAGCGCTTCATTACAATTGGAATATAAACAATATTGATAAACAAATAAAGTTCCACATGTAATCACTACACCTTGAATAATACTTGTGGAAAGCTCTTTCCAATTAAAAAAAGTATCGGTAAAAGGTCTTGGTTTTTGTTGCATCGTATTTTTTTCCATAGGTTCATTTTCATAAACGATAGAACAAGTTGGTCCCATAATTAGTTCTAAGAAAATAATGTGAATAGGTGAAAAAATTGATGGATACACCCAACCCAAAACCAAAGGAATAAAAACAGTAAGAATAATCGGAATATGTATAGAAATGATAAATTGAATCGCTTTTTTAAGATTACTATAAATTTTTCTACCCATAGCAATGGCATCTACCATATTCAATAAATCATCTTTAATTAAGATTAAGGAAGCTGCTTCTTTGGCAATTTCTGTCCCTTTTTGACCCATGGCAATTCCAATATGAGCGGCTTTTAATGCAGGACCATCATTTACGCCATCACCAGTCATGGCAACAATTTCTTGATTAGACTTTAAAGCATTTATAATTCTGAGTTTCGCATCTGGAAACATTCTAGTGAATAAGTTCGTTTCTGAAACTCTTTCTTGAAGAGCCTCATCAGATAATTTCATTAATTCATCACCAGAAATACTGTTTTCATAACCAACAAAACCAATTTGTTTGGCAATAGAAGTTGTCGTTTCTGCATTATCACCAGTAATAATTTTCACCGTAATTCCAGCCTGATAAAAATGTTCTAAAACCGAATTGATATTAGCTTTTGGTGGATCATAAAACGCGACTAATCCTTTAAAATCAAACTGAAATTCTTGTTGTGTCTTTGGAAAATTTTTATCTTCAAACTTAGCTTCGGCCACAGCCAAAATACGAAAACCTTCATTTGTTAACTCTTGAATTGCCTTTTCAATTTGATTAAGTTCCGCATCTGAAAGTTGAGAAACACTTATCAAAGCTTCAGGTGCACCTTTTGCAGAAATAATCGTTTTATTTTTACTTTCAAAAATATGTGTCATCATAGGTGGTTTACCCGAGAGAGGATATTCATGAATCAATTTGTAATAAGAACGCTCATCTTTAACAGCAATTTTAGCATAAGCTTTATGCAATGCAACTTCCATTGGATCAAATGGAATAGGCTCACTTGCCCACATCGCTGATGTAATTAATGTTTTTTCTTCCTCATTAAATTCTTTGTTAAAATCTTATATTTTATTTGATTTTAACGAAAATAATTTGGCTAAACTCATTGTATTTTCAGTAATTGTACCCGTTTTATCAATACAAATGACTGTTGAACTACCAAGAGTTTCCACCGTTTTCATTTGTTTTACGATTATACCACTTTGAAACATTTTATACGCACCAAGCGCCATAAAAGTGGTAAATGCAATGGGAATTTCTTCAGGTAAAATACTCATTGCCAAGGTTAGTGCCTTTAACAAACTTTCTAAAATGTTTCGAGACTGATAAAAATTAATACTCCAAACGATTAAAAAAATAAGGGCACCCACAAAAGCCATCTTTTTAACGAAATTACCAATTTGAATTTCTAGAGGAGTTTTTTCATCTTTAATACTTTCGAGACTTTTTCCTATTTTACCTAATTTAGTGGCACTACCTATTGCAGTAATTGTTACAATAGCTAACCCACTAGAAACAGTTGTACCTTGATAAACAAAATTGTTTTCGTTGGTTTTATCTTTGGAAACAGACAAAGACTCGCCTGTAAGAATAGATTCATTAACAGAAAAATCATTAGAATGCGTTATTATTCCATCTGCAGCAATAGAAGTCCCTTCTTCCACCATTAGACTGTCACCTATTACTAAATCTTCTGTTTTAATTTCTTCTACAGAACCATTTCGGATCACTTTACAATTGGGTTTTGTAAAATCACTTAATTTTTTTAAAGCATTACGGCTACGAGCATTTTGATAAGAGGAAATTAAAGAAATTAGTACAATAGCTGAAGCTAAAAAAAATCCATCAGACGTTTTACCACTTATAAAATAAATAGCGGATGCTACTAAAAGCAAAACAACCATTGGATCTTGGAGAAAATCTACTATAGCTTTTAAAAGAATGTTTTCTTTTTTATAATCAGCTTTATTGCTCCCATATTTACTTCTTGACGCAACAACTTCATCAGTTGACAGACCTTTAATATTGAAATTTTTTACAGACATTGTTGAAGTTTTTGTCTTTTTATTAGCGAAAGAAATTTCATTAAAAGTAACAAAATTTTTTGGACAACTTCAATTTTAACATGTAAAATCTTTTATGGCATATACATAAATCCTAATAAGATTCTAAATCATCATTTTTCTTGAAATCATTGTTTAAAAATTTTTCCAGCTTTTTCTTATCTTTTCTATTTTGTTTGACTAAATAAATAATCAACAAAACAACTAAAACTAAAAGTATGATAATAATAACAGAATTTTCCACAGTTCATTTTTTATTAAAGTTAATATATTTAACAATATCTTTTACGAAAGATTAGGAATTCCTAGAATGGGAAGTTTAAAATAAAACACAAAAAAGTAATAAAAACAAAAAACCCTTGTAAAGATTACAAGGGTTTTAATTTTAATTTGCGGAGGAAGAGGGATTCGAACCCCCGGACCTGTTACAGTCAACAGTTTTCAAGACTGCCGCATTCGACCGCTCTGCCATTCCTCCAATAAGACTCGCACTACTTCCGTATTGCGAGTGCAAATATAGAAGCTTTTTTTAATTAAAAAAACAAAAATTACACTTTTTTTGTAAGTTTTTTTTAAACAACTGATAGTCAATATTTATCAAAGAAACTTTTTTTTTAATAATTCAAATATTCTGTAATTTCTAAGCCATAACCTATCATCCCAACACGTTTATTTTGCCAAGAATTAGTTAATAATTTAATTTTGGTAATATCTATATCATGAAGAATTTGAGCTCCAATACCGAAATCTTTGGTATCGATTTTAATTTTTGGTGCTGTAAAATCTCCAGATTCTTGCATTCTTTTTAATTCGGCTAATCTATCTAACAATTCAACAGATTGTAGTTCTTGATTGATGAATAAGATTGCACATTTATCGTAATCTTCAAATTTCTTAAAAATATCTTCTAATTTTTTATTTAAAGTATCCGTTAAACTTCCTAAAATATCATTTGTAACTTGAGTAGAATTAATTCTCGTCACAATTTCTTCACCTTTACTCCAGCTTCCTTTCGTTAGCGCAATATGAACTTGTTTATTAGTTACTTGAAGATAAGCTCTTAACCTATAATTTCCAAAACGTGTTTTTATTTCGAAATCTTCTTTTTTCTTAATTAAACTATCGTGTTGCATTCTGTAAGCCACTAAATCTTCGATTGAAACCAATTTTAAATCAAATTTTTTCGCTACTTCTACTAATTCTGGTAAACGAGCCATTGTTCCGTCATCATTCATGATTTCGCAGATTACGCCAGCGGAAGAAAATCCTGCTAAACGTGCAAAATCAATTGCAGCTTCTGTATGCCCCGTTCTTCTTAAAACACCACCTTGACGTGCAATTAAAGGAAAAATATGTCCTGGACGACCTAATTCATAAGGTTTTGTTTCTGGATTTACTAATGCTTCAATTGTTTTAGATCTGTCGGCTGCTGAAATTCCTGTAGTTACACCGTTACCTTTTAAATCTACAGAAACAGTAAATGCAGTTTCCATATTATCCGTATTGTTAGTAACCATCGAATGCAATTCTAATTC
This sequence comes from Flavobacteria bacterium RIFCSPLOWO2_12_FULL_31_7, assembly GCA_001800945.1. Taxonomy (GTDB): domain Bacteria; phylum Bacteroidota; class Bacteroidia; order Flavobacteriales; family Flavobacteriaceae; genus Flavobacterium. The sequence continues at coordinate 9,504 of MGWJ01000067.1, read as the reverse complement.
TTTACATCTTGATTCTGTTAAGGGAACACAAATTAAGCCTTTACCATGTGTAGCCATAAAGTTGATCATTTCTGGAGTCACTTTATCTGCAGCGGCTAAAAAATCACCTTCATTTTCTCTATCTTCATCATCAACTACAATAATCATTTTACCTTGACGGATGTCTTCAATAGCTTCTTCTATTGTGTTGAGTTGTATTTTATTGCTCATTAGTTTGTGTGTTAGAACTTTGTTGTTTGTTGTTTGTAAGTTTTGTGAATATATTTTTTATCGGATTAATTAACCAATCTAAATCAATTGTTAATCCCATATCATTTGTGGCTCTGTACGTTAATAAAATAGCAAAAGGTGTTAAAATTAAAGCACCTGCAGCCACTCCTAAAAATGGATGCATCGCATCTTGACCGGCTAATTTTTTTCCAAAAGTATTGGCAAAATTAAATACAATAAAAATTAAAACCGCAAAAACAATTGGCAAACCTAGTCCACCTTTTCTGATAATAGCGCCCAAAGGTGCACCTATAAAAAACATCAATAAACAAGAATAAGCTACTAAAATTTTATCATAGTAGGCAATCCAGAAATCGTTGATGTATTTCTTTTTCATTTCTAAATCAGTATTGTAATTATCTAATGAAAATATGGTATTAGAAATATTACTTTTTGCAACGTCAATCAGTACGGTTTGTTTTTCTGTTGGAAATAAATCTAATAAATTGGTGGTAGACTTAGTATTAGTTTGAACTACTTTTGGCGTAGGCGTTGGACTAGCAACTTGTAAAGCATCGGTTAAACTTTGTGAGGTTTTATCAATATTTTCACTGTAAGAAACAACATCTTTATTGTAATTTAACTTTAATGAATCAATTGTATATTTCAATTCACCCATTGTTAACATGTTAAAAGCATTAATAATTTCACCACCACCATCATCAGATGTTCCATTAAGTTTGGCTAAATCAATATTAATAGTGTATTTTTTAAAACTACTTTTTGCGAATGGTAATTTTGCACGTTCTTCCATTTTTTGTGGTTGAATGTCTTCATAATAATTACCATCTAATAAATCTAATTGCAATAAATTGGTAGTTTCCTCTGATTTTAACACTCCTTTTTTAGCTTTAATTACAGTTGAAATTGGACCAAATTCTCCTTTTTTCATGTGCATGGTAATACCTTCCAAAAACTCTCCATTATCACCAGATTTTTTATCTACTTTAATGGTGGTTGTAGCTCCGATTTTATTGAATTGTCCTTCACCAATTGCCATAGCGGGTTTGGTTTGAAGAATACTTTTTCTTAAATTAACAAATCGGTATTGTGCTTCTGGAATGATATTATTAGCAAACAGAAAAGCTACAGCACTAAATCCAAATGTACAAATTACTAAAAATTTCATGGCTCTTTTTAGAGAAATTCCACCCGATTTCATAGCCGCAAACTCATAGTTTTCTGCAAAACTACCAAAAGTCATGATGGAGGCTAATAAGATAGATAATGGTAAAACCAACGGAACCATTATAGGTGAATAGTAAAAAATAAATTTAAAAATAGTGACAAAATCTAAATCTTTACCAGCTAATTCGGCAATAAAAAGCCAAATACTTTGCAAAACGAATATAAAAAAAAGGATTACAAATACCGTAGTAAATGTAATCAGGAAAGATTTTAATAAATATTTATCTATTATTTTCATTTAATCAAGTTTTATAGCAATTATTATTGCTAAGTATATTGTGTTTTTAATTAATCCGCTTTATTAATGTAATAATTTGGATATTTAGATTTCACAAAGGTAAACTGATTTTTAGCTAAAACTTGGTTAAACTTAAACGAAGATACTGTTAAAGTTGTTTTCGTTCCGTTTTTACCAACTTCAATTAAATTATAGATATGATTGGTTTTTGTATCAATACCAATTAAGATTTCTTTTCTTTTATCCACCACACTTGATGGGGTTAGTTTAACATATTGAATAGTTTTTCCAGCAACAGGTTGCTTGATATCCATAGAATATTTAAAACCTTTTTTAAAGAATGTAAAAATTTTGTTCGGAGACATCGCATTAGCATCGCTTTCATCATGATTAGAAACCGTTACTTCTTCATCTTCTGGTACAATTGTATAAATCTTTTTTCCATCGAAAATTTTCGTAATTCCCATGAAACTTAAATGATACTTATTTCCTTGTAAAAGAACAGTTCCTTTACTTTCTTGATTTATATTTTCTTTAGCATTATTGATGGCATATTTAAAATCAATATCCATATTTTTATATGATTTTGTCTTAGCAACTACTTTATCTAATAAGTTTTTAGCAACATTAGCATCTTTTTTTTGCTCCATTTCTAAAGTGCTAAAAGACACTAAAAATAGGGCAACTGCTGTTATTGTAAATAAATTTTTCATATTATAAATTATCTATTGTTCGTTATTAAAAAATGTTTCAAGAGAATTCATATCCGTGATTAGTACTTGTCTGGCTTTACTTCCTTCAAAAGGACCAACAATTCCAGCAGCTTCTAATTGGTCAATAATTCTTCCCGCTCTGTTATATCCTAACTTTAACTTTCTTTGGATTAATGATGCCGAACCTTGTTGCGCTGAAACCACAACTTCTGCAGCATCTCTGAATAATGCATCTCTTTCGGAAATATCCATATCAAGTTTTATGCCACTTTCTTCACCAACATAATCTGGAAGTAAATAAGCATTTGTATAGGCTTTTTGAGAACCAATAAAATCACAAATTCTTTCTACTTCTGGTGTATCTACAAAAGCACACTGCACACGAATTAAATCGTTTCCATTTGAAAATAGTAAATCTCCACGACCAATTAATTGATCGGCACCACCAGAATCTAAAATCGTTCTTGAATCAATTTTAGACGTTACTCTGAACGCAATTCTCGCTGGGAAATTCGCTTTAATCATACCTGTAATTACGTTTACAGAAGGACGTTGCGTGGCAATAATTAAGTGAATTCCGATCGCACGCGCTAACTGAGCCAAACGTGCAATTGGCATTTCTACTTCTTTACCTGCCGTCATAATTAAATCGGCAAACTCGTCTACCACTAATACGATATAAGGTAAAAAGCGGTGACCGTTCTCTGGATTTAATTTTCTTAATTTGAATTTTTCATTATACTCTTTAATATTACGAACCATCGCATCTTTTAATAAAGAATAACGATTATCCATTTCTAAACATAAAGAATTTAAGGTATTAATTACTTTCGCATTATCTGTAATAATCGCCTCTTCTGTATCAGGAAGTTTCGCTAAATAATGACGTTCAATTTTATTGAAAAGCGTTAACTCTACTTTTTTCGGATCCACCAAAACAAATTTAACTTCTGCTGGATGTTTTTTGTATAATAACGAAGTTAAAACCGCATTTAAACCAACTGATTTTCCTTGTCCAGTTGCTCCTGCCATCAATAAGTGTGGCATTTTTGCTAAATCTACAACCAATGTTTCGTTAGAAATAGTTTTTCCTAAAGCGATAGGCAATTCCATTTCTGCTTGTTGGAATTTTGGCGAAGCAATCGCACTTTTCATAGAAACCATTGACGGATTTGCATTGGGAACTTCAATACCAATAGTTCCTTTACCAGGAATTGGTGCAATAATACGAATTCCTAAAGCGGATAAAGACAAAGCAATATCATCTTCTAAACTTTTAATTTTAGAAATTCTAATACCTGCTTCGGGAACAATTTCGTATAAAGTTACGGTTGGACCAACAGTTGCTTTAATTTGAGCAATATCAATTTTGTAGTTTTTTAAAGTATCTACAATTCTGTTTTTATTTTCTTCTAATTCCGCTTGATTGATAGTAATACCACCACCGGTATATTCTTTCAATAATTCAATAGAAGGCATTTTGAAGTTAGAAAGTTCCAAAGTGGGATCAAATTCACCAAAATCTTGCACCAATCTTTGTGCTAAACTTTCTTCTACGATGTCTTCTTCTTCAGGTTTTTCAATCACAAAAGAAGCATCATCTGTTTGAATTATTTCTGCATGTTTAGGAATAACTTCTTCAACAACTGGTTTCGAAGGCGTATCCAAATGAATTTCCGAAGGATGTTCAATAGTAGGTTTTAATGAAGTTTTATCAATTTCGAATGAAGAAGTCGGTTCAGGACGATTAATAACTTGCATATTAGTCCATTCATCATCTTCTTCTTCTATGATAATAGGTTTTTTGAAGGTTGAAGTTGGAATTATTGGTTCCACAACATCGTCAATATCTTTGACAATTGGAGCCACAACTTCATCCGTATTTTCAATTTCTGAATCAGCAGCAACAGGAACTGCTTTTGACTCTAAATAATCTTTAACTTTATCTGGAGAAACTTTAATTTTAAAAATTAGAAATACAATTGTTGCAAATACCAACAATAATATCGTACCAATTTTACCAGAATAATCTTGAATTAAATCATTAATTTCAAATCCAATAATTCCTGATAAATGTGGAATAAAATCCCAAATTAATCCGAAGAAAATGGAGATAAAAATAATTAAGTATAAATCCCAAAAAGTAGATTTTCTTAGTTTTTTTAAAGGTAAATCTACAATTAAATAGGCACCAATTAAAAAGAAGATTTTAACAAAAAGAAAAGAAGACACTCCAAATCCTTTGTGTAAAAAAGCATCTGACAACCAAGCGCCAATTTTTCCTAACCAATTTTCAACAACTACATTTCTGTTGCCTAATTCGGTAATTTGACTTTGATCGATGTTTCCTGAAATATAATAAGATATAAAGGACAACAATAAAATTAAAGCGATAATTACAAATAAAAAACCAAGCGTGAACTTTTGTCCGCGTGATGTTTTGAATATTGAATTACTTAATTTATTCTCAGTTGTATTTGAAACTTCTTTTTTAGCCATTAAATTTTAATAATTGAATATTTTTGGGACATAAATTAAGGCACCAACTGCAATTGCACTGAAAGCAGCAAATAAAACTGCACCCGCAGCAATATCTTTAATAAAACCTATTCTTTCGTGAAATTCTGGATGAATAAAATCGGCTATTTTTTCTACAGCAGTATTTAACCCTTCAATGGCTAAAACTAGTCCGAAAGCTAAAACTTGTAACATCCATTCTTCTCGAGAAATTTCAAAGTAAAAACCAGCAAAAATCATTACAATCATAATGGAAAATTGCACCATTACACTGTGTTCAGTTGTGACTAATTTACAAGCACCTTTTACTGCAAAACCAATACTTTTAATTCTTCCAGAAACAAATCTTTTGTCTTGAATCATAAAATTATAGTGATTTTAAAGCCGCTTCGTAGTTTGGTTCGTTAGCGATTTCGCTTACTAATTCGGTGTGAGTTACTACTCCATTTTCGTCAACAACCACAATTGCTCTGGCGTGTAAACCTTTTAAAGCTGAATCTGTTAAAGTTAATCCATAATTATCTCCAAAACTTCCATCTCTAAAATCTGATAAGTTTACCACATTTTCTAAACCTTCTGAACCACAGAAACGTTTTTGAGCAAAAGGCAAATCTCTAGAAATACATAAAACTTTAGTATTTTCTAAATCATTAGCCATTTTATTAAAAGTTCTTACAGAAGTGGCGCAAGTTGCTGTATCAATACTTGGAAAAATATTTAATATAACGCGCTGACCTTTAAAGTCTTGTAAAGAAACATCTGATAAATCGCTTCCTACTAATTGAAATTGTGGAGCTACTGAACCAACTGCTGGTAAAGTAGCGTTTGTATGTACAGGATTTCCTCCTAAAGTTACTGTTGACATGTTTTTAAATTTTAAGTTTCAAAAATACAAAAATTATTTTAGTTTTATTACACTAATTTCCACAAAACATCATCTGGAACTGGCGCTATAATTTCTAATGAATCTTTAGTTACTGGATGAGTTAAAACAAGTTTTCTGGCATGCAAATGAATTCCTCCGTTTGGATTACTTCTATCAAAACCATATTTTAAATCGCCTTTAATTGGACAACCAACGGCTGTAAGTTGCGCTCTAATTTGATGATGGCGACCAGTATGCAAATCAATTTCTAAAGCGTAATAATTATCTAGTTTCTTGATTACTTTATATGATAATTTGGCTTCTTTAGATTCTGGAACTTCTTTTAAATGCGCTTTTGAAGTATTATTTTTCGTATTTCTTTTTAGAAAATGCACTAAAATATCTTCCGTTTTTGGCGGAGCATTTTTCACAATAGCCCAATAGGTTTTTTGAGTTTCACGATTTTTAAACGTTTCATTTAAACGTGTTAAAGCCTTCGAAGTTTTAGCAAAAACCACAATTCCAGTTGTTGGTCGGTCTAAACGATGTACTACACCTAAAAAAACATCACCGGGTTTATTGTATTTTTCTTTAATGTAAAGTTTTACGATATCTGAAAGCGGTTTATCACCTGTTATATCACCTTGAACTATATCGCCAACACGTTTATTGACGATTATTATATGATTGTCTTCATGTAAAATTTGAAGATTATCTTTATTAGAAACTATTTTTTCTGCCAAAATTTATTTAATATTGTTCGTTAGCATTAGGAAAATCAACTGATTTCACATCTGAAACATATTGCCCAATAGCTTGAGTCATATCTTCAAATAAATTCATATAACGACGTAAAAATCTTGGACTAAATTCGTGTGTCATCCCAACCATATCGTGTAAAACCAAAACCTGACCGTCTACTCCACTTCCCGCTCCGATTCCGATTACTGGAATAGATATACTTTCTGCTACTTTTTGAGCTAATTTCGCTGGAATTTTTTCTAAAACTAAAGCAAAACAACCAATACTTTCAAGCATTTTAGCATCTTCAAGTAATTGTTCTGCTTCTGCATCTTCTTTAGCACGAACCGTATACGTTCCGAATTTATATATAGATTGAGGTGTTAATCCTAAATGTCCCATTACTGGAATTCCTGCGTTTAATATTTTCCTAATGGATGATTCAATTTCTCTACCACCTTCTAATTTTACAGCATGTCCGCCACTTTCTTTCATAATTCTGATAGAAGAACGTAACGCTTCTTTAGAATCCGATTGATAACTTCCGAAAGGTAAATCTACCACAACTAAAGCTCTGTCAACCGCCCTTACCACACTACTTGCGTGATAAATCATTTGATCTAAAGTAATGGGTAAAGTTGTTTCATGACCAGCCATAACATTACTTGCCGAATCACCCACTAAAATTACATCAATACCAGCCGTATCTACAATTTTTGCCATAGTAAAATCGTATGCCGTAAGCATAGAAATTTTTTCACCATTGGCTTTCATATCAATTAACGACTTCGTTGTAATTTTTTTATAATCTTTTTTTGCTACAGACATTCTTTTTAAGTTAGAAGTCAGAAGTTAGAAGTTGGAAAATTTGTTCCTAACCACTTTTCTGAAAAATTAATATTACAAAATTAATATAAAGATATGGATTGTAACAATTTTTCTACATTTAATACCAATAATTAAATTCAATAGTATGAGACATTTATTTATTTTATTATTTTTTGGTTTTAGTATCTCGATTTCTGCACAAGAAAAGGAAATAAAACAGTCGATTTCTGTATTTTTTGATGGTTTACAAACTGCTGACACGCTCAAAATTCAATCGGTTTGTCATAAAGAAATGAAATTACAATCGATTATGGAAAAAAATGCAGTTGGTACTTTGTCTTTCGAAACCAATGGAGAATTTTACAAATCAATTGCTGGTATTCCAAAAAATTTAAAAATTGAAGAACGAATTTTAAGCTATAAAATTCAAATTGATGGTTCGATGGCAAATGTTTGGACGCCATATGAATTTTATATAGATGGAAAACTAAGCCATATTGGAACAAATTCCTTTACTTTGCTTTTAGAAAATAACATCTGGAAAATTGTTCATATTATTGATACCAGAAGAAAAAAGTAAATTTTGAAAAGAATAATTTCATTAGCATCAATTTTTATAAGTTTCACAACAAACGCTCAAGATAGTATTTCGAAATTAAAAGTTGATATTTCAGGTTTTATAGACACCTATTATTCGTATGATTTTAATCAACCTGAATCGAAATACAAACAAAATTTTTTATACAACTATAACCGACAAAATAGCTTTAATATAAACATTGCTTTGTTAAGAGCCACAGTTAGTTATGAAAATGTGTATGCTAAAATTTCGGCACATTCAGGAACTTATGTGGAAGATAATTACGCATCAGAAAATATCAAATTTTTAAACGAAGCGTATTTAGGTGTGTTTTTAAATAAAAGCAAAACCACAACTCTTGAAGCTGGAATTTTACCTAGTTATATTGGTTTTGAATCCGCTATTACACACGCTAATTTAACTGCAACTCGTTCTATATTAGCAGAGAATTCGCCATATTACATGACTGGTATAAAATTGAATCATCAATTTAATGACAAATGGAGTTTGGCTGGATTAGTGACGAATGGTTGGCAACATATTGAAAAACCTAAAAGTGATATAATTCCTTCTTTTGGAACGCAATTAGTATATAAACCAAATCATAAAAACACAATTAATTGGAGTACATTTTTTGGAAAAGAAGGATATTCTGGCGAATTTAATACACGCTACTTCAGTAATTTATATTGGGATGCAACTTGGAATACAAAATGGCATTCTATTTTTGGATTTGATTATGGTATTCAAGATATTTCTTCTGAAAATAACGAAAAAGCTACTTGGTTGAGTCCAGTTATGATTACACAATACAATATCAATTCGAAATGGCAAATGGCACACCGAATTGAATATTATCAAGATGAAAAAAATGCGATAATTTCAAGTCTCTTTCCTTTTGAAACTATCGGAAACTCAGTAAATTTTGATTTTTTACCGAATTCTAAATTTAAAATTAGAATGGAAGGTAAATGGTATCACGCCACAGAAAATATTTTCGATTTAGGAAATAAAAAAGACAACTTTTCAGTGACAACTACTATGAGTTTTGAATTTTAATAAAATATTTTAATGATTCATAAAGTAGCTATAATCAAACGTTTTATTCGTCAATTATTCGATTTAAAATCGACACAAGAAGAAGAAAACAAAACCTATTTAGAAATTAAAGAAGGTATTGAATTTAAAGGTAAAAATTTGTGGCTGTTAGCTTTTGCAATATTTATTGCTTGTATAGGATTAAATATTAATTCGAAAAGTGCTGTAATTGGAGCGATGATTTTATCGCCAGTGATGGGCCCAATATTTGGAATTGGTTTTTCGTTAGGCATCTCAAATTCTGATTTATTTAAAACAAGCTTAAAAAATGCGTTGCGAATCGTTTTGGTTAGTGTATTTTTTTCAACCCTATATTATTTAATTAACCCATATTCTATTGAAACAGAAGAATTAATTAGTTTTTCTAAACCCACATTTTTTGATGTTTTATTGGCTTTTATTGGTGGTTTAGCCGCTATGTTAGCCATTTCTAGAGAAAGTGGCACACAAGTAATTATTGCAGTAG
>MGWJ01000066.1 GCA_001800945.1 Flavobacteria bacterium RIFCSPLOWO2_12_FULL_31_7 | reverse complement strand
CTCAAATGAAATTTGGGATTTAGGAGCAACAAAACTTAAGATTTTAGGCAACATTCAAACTGTAACAAATATAAAAGAAATTAAGCAATTAGGAAAATCTACTGCTACAGAAACAATAGAAAAAACACGTAGAGAAGGTTTTGAATTTACGCTTACAAAAGATTTTGAAGTACTACTTTCAACTAAAACGCAAACAAACAAATATAAATTTAACGCTACAACAAGACGTTACGATCCAAAGAAATAATTATATTTTAATGATTTTAAAAGAGTTTCATCATTTGAAGCTCTTTTTTTATATGCACGCATATAATTTTTTAGTATATTTGAAAAAACTTAAACATGATGCAAAAACTACAATTAACTGAGATACTTAATATAAAACATCCAATTATTATCGCACCAATGTTTTTGGTATCAAACACAAAAATGATAATTGAGGGTATGAAAAGTGGCGTAGCAGGTTGTATTCCAGCCTTAAACTACAGAACTTTAGAAGAATTAAGAAGTGCTATTATCGAATTGAGAAATGCAAAAGTAGCAGGTGGAAGTTTCGGATTTAATTTAATTGTGAATAAATCCAATGTAAAATATAAAGAACAACTACGTATTTTATGTGAGGAAAAAGTTGATTTTATTTTGACTTCATTAGGTTCTCCAGAAGAAACTATCAACGAAGCTCATAAAGCTGGAATCAAAGTTTTTTGCGATGTAACTGATTTAAATTTTGCTAAAAAAGTAGAAAGTTTAGGTGCTGATGCTTTAGTTGCCGTAAACAATCAAGCTGGCGGGCATAGAGGTAACATTAATCCAGAAGAATTAATCAAACAATTAAATGAAGGTACTTCCCTACCCGTAATTTCTGCTGGAGGTGTAAGTAAAAAATCGGATATTGATAAAATGCTTTCTTATGGTGCAATTGGCGTTTCTGTTGGAAGTCCGTTTATTGCTTCTATAGAATCTGGCGTTTCTCAAGAATACAAACAAGCTTGTGTAGATTATGGTGCGAAAGATATCGTTATGACCGAACGTATTTCAGGAACTCCTTGTTCTGTAATCAATACACCATATGTTCAAAAAGTAGGTACAAAAACGACTTGGTTAGAACAACTTTTAAATAAAAATAAAAGTTTGAAAAAATGGGTTAAAATGATTCGTTTTTATATCGGAATGAAAGCCACAGAAAAAGCGGCTACAGAAGTGACATATAAAACAGTTTGGGTGGCCGGACCAAGTATTGAAGACACCCACGCGATTTTACCACTAGCAGAAATTGTAAAAAAATTAACGGTTTAGCATGTACGACAAACTATTTACATTTCTAAATAGATATTTTAAGAAAGCAACTCTTTTTAGAGTCATGTTTAATATGTCACCGATGTATAAAAGAAGTTGTGGAAAAATTATTTTTACTTCCGATGATTTACATGTAGTGAAAATAAAAATTCCGTTATCGTACAAAAACAGAAATTATGTGGGTTCTATTTTTGGTGGAAGTTTATTTGCTGCTACAGATCCAATATACATGATTCAATTGATGCAAATTTTAGGAAAAGACTATGTGGTTTGGGATAAAAAAACGGACATAAAATTTAAAAGACCAGCCTATCAACATGCTTTTGCTTCATTTGAATTCACCACTAAAGAAATTGAAGAAATCCTTCAAAAAGTAAAAACTGAAAACGAAATAGATTACACTAAGATTCTACTTATTACAGATAAAAACGGAACAGTTTTCGCCGAATTAGACAAAACGTTGTACATTTCAACAAAAGCGAATTATAAGCAAAAAAGAAGTTTGAAGAAGTAACCACAAAGAACGCAAGGTTTTCGCAAGGAGCGCAAAGAAATTTTTTAAATCCTTTAAATCTACGTGAAAAAATTAACCGCAAAGAACGCAAGGTTTTTCGCGAAGAGCGCAAAGAAATCCATTAAATCCTTTCAATCTGCGTGAAAAATATTATGAGACTTCTCCTTACGTAGAAGTGACAAAAAGCAAATAAAAAAGCAAATAAAAAAGCCTACAAGAAAATCCTGTAGGCTTTATATTTATATTGAAAAGTGATTAAGCTAAAACCGCTTTTAAATCTCCGTTCATTGCTCTAACTGCATCCGCAGATTTAACGAAAGCTGCTTTTTCAGCATCGTTTAATTTTACGTCAACAATTTCTTGAACTCCGTTTTTACCAATAATACATGGTACACCTAAACAAATATCAGATTGTCCGTACTCACCTTCTAATAAAACTGAACAAGCAATCATTTTGTTTTGGTTGTTTAAGATAGAATCTACTAAATAAGCCACAGAAGCTCCTGGCGCATACCAAGCTGAAGTACCTAATAAACCAGTTAAAGTAGCCCCACCAACCATAGTATCAGCAGCAACTTTATCTAATTCTTCTTGAGATAAATAGTTCGCAACTGGCGCACCATTATAAGAAGCTAAACGTGTTAATGGAATCATAGTAGTATCACCATGACCACCAATTACCATACCTTGTACGTCGTTAGCTGGCTTGTTTAAGGCTTTTGATAAATAATATTTGAAACGAGAACTATCTAAAGCTCCACCCATACCAATAATTCTGTTTTTTGGTAAACCTGTAGCTTTTAAAGTTAAATAAGTCATAGTATCCATAGGATTAGAAACTACAACGATAATTGTATTTGGAGAAAATTTTAAGATGTTTTCAGCCACTGATTTTACAATTCCAGCGTTAATACCAATTAACTCTTCACGAGTCATTCCTGGTTTTCTTGGAATTCCAGAAGTAATAACTACCACATCAGAATTAGCTGTTTTTGAATAATCATTTGTTACTCCAGAAACTTGTGTATTAAAACCTGTTGTTGTAGCACATTGCATGATGTCCATTGCTTTTCCTTCAGCAAATCCTTCTTTAATGTCTAATAATACTACTTCACTTGCAATTCCTCTGTATGAAATTACGTCTGCACATGATGCACCTACATTCCCTGCTCCTACTATTGTTACTTTCATTTTGATAAATTAAATATATTGATGTTGTTATTTTTTACAAAAATATTGATAATGAAACAATTTTACGTTATTTAACGATTATTTTTTTCACAATTTGTTTGTCGTCATGACTGATTTTTACAAAATACATGCCACTTACAAAATCTATAGGAATCATTTGGTCTTCATCTATAGTTTTTTCGAAAACTTTCGCTCCAGAAATACTAAAAATCTCCACTTTAGAAGTTCCTCTTAATCCTGAAACAAAAATATGTTCAGCAGCAGGATTTGGGAAAACTTTCACTTCTGAAACCTCAAAAGATTCTGAAGCTAAAGCAGAAAACCAAGGATTTCCATATTGGCTTCCAAAAATATAATCGGCTAATAATGGATAATCAATAAATGGATTTCTATTGTGTTGCCAAGTTTGAACATAATTATTTCGGTTCATTTCATAATCATCTCTTGCATCTGAAACATTCCAAGCTAATAAGGTTGCTAAATCTCCTATATTTCCTGAAGAAGTAGTTGTACTTGGTAAATATTCACTAGGATCACCATTTACTACATTCAAACCGTTAAAACGAACTGCCATATAAAATGAAGCTCTAGCTACATCTCCATGCCATGAACCTTGCGTTCCAGTTGGACCTGCGTAAACAGTAGAAGAATTTACAATTCCATAATTTTTATTATTTCTAGAAGAATTTTCTTGACCATTTTCTGCTCTAATATGATGGGCATCAGAAACCCCATCTACAGTTGAAGCTGCACTAGTATTGTTCCAAATACTAATTCCATCAGCATAATCGCCCATTGCTACTTCGAAACCACCTCTTGATTGGCAGAAAATATGTTCTCTATTCCATTTCCCTACTATACTACTTCCCGTTTGTTGGTCTATTTTCGACATAGGAACTTCCAAATACATATCCCAAATCTCACCACTATTTAATGGATTTGTATCAGCTACTCTAATAATATCCCACATGTCTGCATAACTATGTAAATGCACTTCAGAAGGATTCGCAATAATATCTTGTAAAGCTTGTTTCAATGCCGCTCCAGACAAGCCTTCTAATGAAGCATAATATCCAGCTGGAGCTGTACTTGCAACTTGACCGTAAGTTGGATTTAAAGGAGTACCAAAATTAGCAACTTGAAAATCAGTATCTCTAACTCTTCGCAAAATAGAATTATTATTTACTTCAACATCTGGAGGCAAAGCTGAAATAACTAATACAAACTCCTCATCACCCTCTTCTAAAGTGTCATCCGTAAGATTAATTGTTTTCGTAGCCACTGAAGAACCAGAAGTTATTGAAACAGAATTATTTGTTTCAAATGTAAAATCTGAACTGTTAAAACTTCCATTATTTAAAGAAATCGTAAAATTTGTATCAGAAGTAACAGGTGAAGTTGTGGTAAAAGTAATATTTACAGGCTGACCTTCCGTATAATTTGCAGCATCTAAGGTAGTTGTCATATAATTTATCGGAATTCCAGTGCCATCATTATTTGCTTTGGGAGTTGGCGCTTTAACTTCATAAGTTCCGTCCGATTTTCTTTGAATAGATTTACTTATTGAACCAAGTGGCTGAACATCAACATAACAAGCTGAAATTCCAAGAATTCCCATCATCGTAGACGGACTAGTTCCTGCTGAATTCGAATAAGCAACTGCATCTATTAAATTAGTAGCCGTAGCGTTAGTTCCAACAGGAAAATCACTAGCATTACCTAAATACAAAGCCACAACATCTGGACCAATTTGTAATGCTCCATTGTTAATCAACAGAGATGGAGATGGGGAAACACTAATATTCCCAGCTAAAAAGTTTCCATTAATATCCGTTGATTTTCCATCTAAGTCAAGAGCCAAATAACTTGCCGTTCCAGCGCCAGTCGTTCCATTGAAAAAAACCAAAACATAACCATCAAGTGAGGTATTGGCTAAAGGTGTTTTCAATTCAACAATTTGAAAATCATTAGCGCCTGGATTATCAGCATCAAATTCATTAATGACAACTTGTCCATTTGATAACCAGTAAGTTAAAAAAAATAATATGCAGAGTAATTTTGTTTTCATTTTAAAAAAATTTTAGGGCAAGAAACAAATTTAGTTATTATTATAATAAAACCTTATGAAAATTTCCTTTTTTTTAGTAATATTGAGAGCAATTAAGAAAAAGATGACAAAACTTAAATTTTTATTATTTTTTATGTTAACTATGATTTCATTTGCTCAAAATGAAGTTAAAATTAACGCAAAATTATTAGAGAACGGAAAAAAAATTGATGTGATACAAGAAATCACTCTAAAAAACACGTCAACATCTGTTTTAACTGAAATTGCACTGAATGATTGGAACCATGCTTTCTCTAGTAAAAAATCAGCTTTAGCCAGAAAATTTTCTGATGAATTTAATAGAAGTTTTCATTTATCCAAAAAAGCAGACCGAGGGGAAACACAAATTTTTGAAATCACCAATCAATTTTTAACTTCACTTTCTTACTTCAGAAATGAAAATCAAGTTGATATTTTAAGAGTGAAATTAGAAAAACCTCTACAAATTGGAGAAACAACCACGCTGAAAATTAAATACCAAATTACTTTACCAAACACGAAGTTTACAAAATTTGGTTACTCAGAAAATAAAGTTTTACTAAAAAACTGCTTTTTAACGCTTGGTGCTTTTAATTCAGATACTCAAAGCGAAGAAAATAGTGACGATTTAACTTCAGAAATATCCAATTACAAAATCAATATTCAGCACGATAATTTATTCCTAACTTCCGATTTAGATGTAATAAATGCTAATGCAAACACTTCTCAACTAACTGGAAATTCTAGAAATAATTTCTTTATCGCTTTTGAAAAAGAAGTCAGTTATGAAGAATTTAAAAACGATAAAATAAACGTCATTACCAATCTAAAAACAAAAGATGTTCCCATTTATTACAAAGTTTTAGTAATTGATAAAATTACCAATTATGTAGCTGAAAAAATAGGGCGTTCAAACCAAGATAAAATTATCGTTTCTCAAGAAGATTATGATCGTGAAGCTTTTTATGGCTTAAATGAATTACCTTCTTTTATTTCGCCATTTAACGATGATTTTGTATTTGAATTAAAATTTTTAAAAACTTATTTAAACAATTATTTAGCCGCAAATTTAAAAATTAACTTCCGAAAAGATCATTGGATTTTAGAAGGAATTCAGCATTACTACATTAAAAAATATATCGACGAAAATTATCCAGAAGTGAAATCTTTTGGGAAATTATCCCGTTTAGGAATCTTAAAAAGATACAAAATAATTAATATGAATTTCTCAGAACAATTCATTTATAATTATTTATTAATGGCACGAAGAAACATCGACCAACCTGTTGGAACCGATAAAAACACACAAATAAAATTCAATGAAAAAATTG
>MGWJ01000065.1 GCA_001800945.1 Flavobacteria bacterium RIFCSPLOWO2_12_FULL_31_7 | reverse complement strand
TAGTTATAAAATTGTAGGGCATTTTCAATATGGAAAATAAAAACAAACCCTCCAAGAATTCAAAATTCTTGGAGGGTTTTATAAATTGACATATTGGCTAATTGTCTAATTTATTAATTGACTCACTTCATCAAAATTTAAGCCACCATAATTTCCTGAACTCATTAGAAGTAAAGCGGAATTATTGAAATCTTGACTAAACAAATACTCTTTAAATTCGATTGGATTCGTATAAATGATTAAATCTTTTCTGTTGAATGATTGTGCGATTTGTTCGTATGAAACTTCGTCTAATTGCTTAATTTTTACAGCATCTGGCGAATAAAAAACTACAGCAACATCTGCTGCATCTAAAGCACCTTCGTACTCTTTTAAGAATTCGGCATTTAAACTACTGTAAGTGTGTAACTCTAAACAAGCAATTAATTTTCTATCTGGGTATTGCGATTTCACCGCTTTTGTTGTCGCCGAAACTTTACTTGGTGAATGCGCAAAGTCTTTATAAGCCACTTTATTACTGCTTTCTGCAATTTTCTCTAAACGTTTACTTGCGCCTTTGAAACTCGCAATTGCTTCGTAAAAATCAACTTCATCTACGCCCATGCATTGGCAAATCCATTTCGCACCAGCTAAATTATTTAAATTATGAGCTCCAAAAACGGCAATCGGCATTGGGCCTTCTGGTGTATCCAACAAAGTGGTTCCGTTTTCAACCGAATAACTTGGAGTTTGGTAGGCAATTTTACGAATTGGATTCGTAGTTTCTTCAGCCACTTTTTTTACAGTTGCATCTTCTTCATTATAAATTAAAATACCACCATTTGTAATTTGCGAAGTGAAAATACTAAATTGTTCTACATAATTTTCAAAAGTTGGAAAAACGTTAATATGATCCCAAGCAATTCCTGAAAGCAAAGCGATATTTGGCTGATATAAGTGGAATTTTGGTCGTCTGTCCATTGGAGAAGACAAATATTCATCACCCTCTAACACAATAAAATCATTCGTTTCAGTTAAATGAACCATCGTATCAAAACCTTCTAATTGTGCGCCAACCATATAATCTACTTCTATATTATGATAATGCATCACATGTAAAATCATAGAAGTAATTGTTGTTTTTCCGTGTGAACCACCGATTACAACTCGTGTTTTATTTTTAGATTGTTCGTATAAAAACTCAGGATACGAATAAATTTTCAAACCTAATTCTTGTGCTTTTAGCAATTCTGGATTATCGGCTTTCGCGTGCATTCCTAAAATAATTGCTTCAATATCTGACGTAATTTTTTCTGGAAACCAACCCATTTCAGCCGGCAATAATCCTTTCTTTTCTAATCGAGATTTTGAGGGTTCAAAAATAGCATCGTCGCTACCTGTAACTTGATATCCTTTATTGTGTAAGGCTAATGCTAAATTGTGCATGGCAGCTCCGCCAATCGCTATGAAATGTGTACGCATTTGATAATTCCAATTTTTAAAATTCTAAATTCCAATTGATTTTGGAACTTAATTTTTGGTTATTTTTTTAAGTTTTGTGCTTTTGCTTTATCTTTTAATTTATTCAAATACAAATCGTGAAGTTTGGCATAAGTAGTTGCCGACTTCCCAATTTGATGTGCTTTTAGTAAATTTACTTCAGCGGCTTTATACCTTTTATAATATACATCAATATAACCTTTTGCTAAATATCCATCTACTTTTGAAATGGCTAAAAGTTCATCGGCATATTTGGTAGCTTTTTTTTCACTACCACCAATAATTCCGGGTAATTCTATATATAAAACAACTAAAGCCCATCGAGTTTCAATGTGTTTTTTATCTAATGAAGCTGCTTTTAAGAAGGCCGTTTCGATATCATCAATCATACCTACAGCTTTAAACTTATTGACAGACTTTGCCTTCATTCCCATCGCACCACCGTATTTAAACCAATAATTGGCGCTATTTGGATTCGAATTTTTTAGTTTTTTATAATACTCAATGGCAACATCCCACAATTTAGAACTTCCAGCAATATCACCTAAATATTCAATAGTTTTCTGGTGATTAGGAACCGATTTTAAATAACTTTCAAACAAGCCTTTGGCTTCTGCATATTTTTTTTCTTTAAACAGTTTTTCTGCTTTTTCAAAATTGGTTTGAGAAAAAGTAGTCGCACTTAAAAATAAAAAAAACATAAATAGTATTTTTTTCATATTGATAATTATTGATCAGCAACCCGACTAAAATACCCGCATTCATTTATCACTTCCTGATAGTATTTAGTATTAGAATAATTTTGCATTAACGTTTTATAGCCCTTAAAAGTAATAAAATCTACTTCATCTGGAACATATTGTTTGGAAAGATAGAATTTATTTCGTTCAATCTTAGTTAAAAGAAAAGTAGCTTTGGCTTTTTCTTCATCATTTTGAGCGACACTTAATGCCTTTTTATAGTAATATTCAGTTTGAGAATTATTGTACAACATATCACTATATTCCTCATCAATATAATTTCCATATTGATCTACAATTGGATTGTTATAAAATAATCTAGCATTTCCGTAATGTGACATATTATAAAACGCATTTCCTAATAAAATATTACCTGAATATGTTTCCACATCATTTGCAACATGATCTTGAATTTCTTTAACTTTTTGCATAAAAGTCAATTTGGTATATTTTGTTTTTTGTTTTGCATTGTGATCACAATCAATACAATCCATTATTTTTCCATTAAAAGGATTCCCGTATAAGGTATCTAACTTTTTACATTTTTTAAATTCGTCAATAGCTTCGTCAATTTGATTATTATAAGCAAACATAATCCCATTATATTCGTAAATATCGTCAAGCGTAATTGTATATAATGATTGTGCCAATTTATCCCAAGCAGTATTTTTATTTTCTAAGAAATAAGTTTGCATTTTTTCTAGTCTTTCCTTTTTTGCATAATAGTTATCTTCTCTAGAAAAAAGTTCAGACATTACTTCATTATTTTGTTTTTTATAAAGATTAGAAATATAACTACGCGACCAACTTACTAAAAAATCAGTTCTTAGTTTCATCTCTTCATCTGAAGTTTCTTTGGAATAATATTCTGTACTATTTTGAATTTGCTTGTTATAGTTATAAAGCCAAACTAAATTCGGAAGCAATTCATTTTCAGTTTGAGGATTTAATACTTTAGTTTTAGAAACCTGATTAAAAATGGCAAATAACTTAATCTGATTTTGGACTAAAGCTTTCTGCGGAGCGGTTTTTTTAGCTTCATTTAAATGCGTAGTAGCTTTTGAATAATTCCCTTTTAATGTTTCAAAATACCCAGCAACAATATCCCACATATATGGATTCATCGTGTTATTTGTTTGAGCAATTTCCGTTACTAGTGCATACAACTTTTTATCTAACTTACTTTCGTTAACATAAGATTTTAATGTGTATTTTACATATTCTGTATGGTTTAAATTGTTCTCTTCAATATTTACAGCACGGGTTAACAAATAAGTCAAATGTTTATTTTTCGGATCGAGTTCATAAACTTTTGCAATAGCTTCAACAGGATCTGCATAATATCCATAAAGTGTCCATAATGCCGCTTTTTCCTCTATACTTTTTGCCATATTTAAAGATTCGTTAAAATCTTTTGTTTCTTGTGGTTTAAAATCAAAAATTGCTTCTTTTCGTAAAATTGGACAATTTTCGAACACTACTGCAAATTGGTAATTAGACAATGCATATTTCTTTTGGGCATAATTTATACCAGCCAAATAAGACAAAGCCCTGTAGTAACTAATTCCTTTTTCAACTTTAGCAGAAGTTCCGTTAAAAAAACTTATCGCATTACTTCTATTTTCAGAATAAAAAGAAGCTTTAATGGTTAAAAACCAATATTTCTCTTTTAGAAAATTGTCTGTCGTTTCATTATACAATTTCTCAATTTTCTTAACAACACTTGTTTTAATTTTAGTTGATTCCGAATACGTATCCGTTTTATAATCCCAATCAGGGTAAAAATTTGTTGCCTCTTCTAGAGATTTTGCCAAATTAATAAACTCGAAAAAATGTTTTGTTTTCACGTTTTCTAGATTATACTTTCTGCTTGCTCCATTCGGTTTATTCGTTTTAATTGCTGAACAAACTTTAGCCACCACATCATTCAAGGAATCAGTTCCAATAATAACATTTAAAGTTTCTTTAGATATTTGATTCTCTAAATACGTATTCCATTCTTTTACTTGAGTATCAACAAATCGATAGGAATGACCTTGCATATAATTATCATAACCATAAAACATATCAGTGGAATAAAATAATGGTTCATATGATTCATCGTCTACAAATGCTTCAGGCGCGAAAGACGAATTATAATTTGTCCAATACGATTCGTCATCTCCACCACCAGAAATAGAAAAAATACTAATTACACTTATAATTAATGCGGAATATTTTAGAGAAACTGTGCTAAAAATTGTACTCATTTTTGTGTTTGTTTAAATTTTTCTGATCTAAATCGTAATAAATAAATTCCGTTTGAGGATGCTTACTATATTTATGAATTAGTATTTTCATTTCATCAATATCATCTGGTAAAATTGTTTCTTCAAACAAAATATCACCTGCTTTATAAAAATCGCCAAAAGCAATACCACTTTGAGTCACCACATGTTTTGGATAAGCAACATCAAAATTAATTTTATTTTGATAATCATTTATATTTTTCTTTGAAATTATTTGCACTACTCGTCCGTTTCTTGAATGTACTAACCAAGAAAATATAGGTAAAGCTGTTTTAATTTTTAAAGGATACTTTTCCAAATAAGGCAAATACTGTAACGCAATTTCTTTATCGTAAATGGCTTTTTCGCCTTTAGCATTTACACTTCCAATATTGTAAAGCATCAAAACGCCGTAATCCACAGGTGGCACTTTTGTTTTTTCGAAATATTTCACTTGATGCAATCGGATGGTTGCCGACACCGTTTTCCCATATTTACTTTTTAAGATTTTCAAAAACGACATATACTTATCTCGACTTTCCAAAGACCAATCGCAATCTATTTGAATTTCTGAATTTGAGATTTTATTTACTCCATTTATCTGTTGAATTAACTTTAAAATATTTTGACTTAACAATTCGATATTCGTTATCTTAGATAAAAAAACTTCATTCTTAATGAAAATGGTAGGTATAATTTTTTGAGTAACCGATTTCGTTTGAAATTGTACCGGCTTAACCGGAAACGGTATATTGTTTTGCAATGCAACATCAAAATAACGCACATATAATTTGGAGACATTATTGTCTTTTAAAACTTGTGCTTCTTTAATAGATAAATTAAATTCAGTTCTCCAGAAATAAAACGAAACCGTATTTTTCGGATTCTCTTTACAAGAAAAGACTACCAAAAATAAAAGGAATAAAAATGCTTTTTGCATGAAATTAAAATATGTTCAAAAGTAAGAAAACTATTAGTTTATTTCAAGAAAACAATGCAGTCAATTTTGAATAGGATATAAAATTTTATTTAAAAGGGTGGCGTTGGTGCCAAACCGTTTCGGGTTCTAAATTTTTAAAAATTTTACCTAGAAATTTGTTAACTAATAGCATTCTGTGGTAAATAAAACCCGACATCATTACAGGAGTTGCGCCAATTGAACTTTTAATCTCTAAAGCTGTTCTTCCGAAAATGATTTTTTTAAATTGATGTGTAATTCCGAATTCAGTCATATTGTACAACATATTCAAATACAACATATTTTCTTTTTGTACTTGGTCATCGTAACCTAAAAAATAAGTTTCTAAAACCGTATCATTTAACAAAACGGAATGAAAACCAATAAGTTTATCATTTAAAAAATAACCGAATATTCTAAAACCATTTCCACATTGTCTTTTGAAAGTGGAGAAATGATTTTCAGCAAGGAAAAAAGTATTAAAAGGAGCATTTTTGGCCACATGATGATACAATTCATTTTCGATGTATTGATCTCTATATTTTTTCGAAAATGAATTGTAATAATCTTCAGCAGTAAGCCAATTTGAAGGCAATTCAAAAACCATATTTGGCTGCGTATTGAATTCATACACCTTAGCAAAAGCATGGTTTTTAAATGCTGTAGCACAATCTTGATAAAAATCTTTAAAAGAAACCAAATGAATTTTTATTCCTTTTTGTTTGAAGTATTTTACCAATTCCTGAGAACTTTGCATCAATACATGACTAACATCTTCAAAACTTATTTCTTTGTTGAATATAAAACTATTTTGCCCTGTAATCATGTTATTTCCAATAAACAGCGTGTGCGAAGCAAAATTTCTAAAAATAAAATTTCGAATATAAGTTTTAAAACAATTGTCTCTTTCACCAAAAGATTCTAACTTATTTAAATCTAAATATTGTGCTAATGAAACGCCAATTAATGTAGCATTTTCATAATATCCAATATAAAAACATTGCATATTGGTTGGTGCAGAAAGCTCTAAAACTTTCAAATACGGGAGTTGCAGAAAATGGTTTTCAGCAGCTACTGCATTCCAATTTTCTGGTAAGTCATTAATTGTATCGAATATTTTTATTGTAATTTTTTCCAAGGCATAAAAAAGTCCCACAAATGTAGGACTTCTATTTTATAATAAAATGTTAATTATTTCCATCCGCAAATAATCGCACCCATGATAGTTAAAGAAACAACCCAAAAACCTCCAGTAACTAAAATATATCTCCAAGATTTTTGCTCAAACAAACCGTTAATTGCTGTGATAGGTAGAACAAACAACACACCTGTCATGCAACCATGAAGCGCACCATGCTGGAAACTTCTGAAAGCGTTTCCATAATCTTTCATAAAAGCAGCATAAGAAGGCAAAGCGACCGATTCATCGCCACCTGTCATTCCTAAAGCTCCAATTTGATGAATTACCATTCCTGACAACATAAATGAAATCAAAAAAGAGTAAACAATCGTTAAACCGAAGATTTTAGCCATATTTCCTTGTTGAGCTTTTTCTTCAGTCATTCCTGTTTCTTGCATCCAAATGGTTCCGAATACTTTAGGATTGTACCAAACAAAACCTACCACTAATGAAACTAATGTTGCTGCTAAAATTGCGTAAAAATTAAAAGGCATAATAAATAATTTAATTGGTTAGTTATTCCAAATATAACAATTTATTTTAACATTTGTTAATTTAGTGATTTCCGTCTGTTCTATATTTACAACATCCGTGAATCTTAGCATATTGTGCATCCGTAGCTTTAATATCTTGAGTATCATGACCTGCTTTTGCAATTGCAGTTTCCACATCTATTACTTTACATTTAGTTTCATCTAAAATTAAATGTAAATCCTGGTGATCAGCATGCCAAGTAGCACTTTTCACACCTTTTACAGAATAAGCCGCTTTTTCAATACGTTTTTTACACATATCGCAATTCCCATTCACTTCAATCTCTACTTTTTTATTCTTATTTGGTTTCTCTTTCGCATTCATATTCAAACCTATAAAGGTAAACAATACAACTAAAACTAATTTTTTCATATTTTTTGTTATTGCGAGGAACGAATATATTCATCCTCAGGTTAAAAATTTAATTACTTATTTTTCTTTTTAAACACAGATTAAAAAAGTTTTTAAAACCAGATTAATCTGTGTTATTTTAATGATTATTATGATTTTCTACTTCCTTTATTTCAGTAGCAACAACTTCCTTTTTAGCTTTAATTTTAAAACGTAATCCGGCATAAAACATATTACCAAAAACTGGACCATAAATCATCGTACTATCAAAATACGGGCTATTTGGATTATCTGATGCAATAATGGCATTCTTCTGTTTAAAATTACCTAAATTTTCTGCTCCTACATACATTTCAAATGTACTAGAAAAAGTTCTGGTAACTTGTGCATTAATCAATTGATAACTTGGCGAATAAGCAGGCAATTGATATTGAACAGGATTGGCTAATGTACTTGGTAAGCGTTGTTCGCCAATCCAGTTGAATGTTGCATCAAATTTCCATTGTTGTCCTTTATTTAAGATATGCGTTTCATAAGCAATATTAGCAAAAAACCTGTTTTTAGCTTGAAGTGGTTTGTCTAATAAACCCGTTGCATAATCTGTTTTTACATTCAAATATTTATAGGCAGTTCTTAAATTTAAATGTCTCATTAAAGTAATATTCCACTCAATTTGAAACGATTCTGCAAAACTTTTCCCTTTTAAATTGGAAAAGGTAACTTGACTTGGATTTTCTAAATCTACCACAATTTGGTTACTGAAATCCGTTTTATAATAATCTACAACAATTTCATTTTCTTTACCAAAAAGATAAAATTTCTGAATTAAACTTGTTCCGTAATTCCAAGCTATTTCTGGATTTAAACCGTACAACTTACCATTTTCATCAGTTACAATCACATCTCTAGAACTCGCCAAAATATTGATATTTTCCACAAACATATTCGACGCTCTTTTTCCTCTTCCAGCTGAAAAACGCAACGTTGTTTTTTCAAACGGATTGTATTTTACGTGTGCTCTTGGCGTGAAAAACAAACCTAATCTGTTGTGATTATCAGCTCTAGCGCCTAAAACAAAACTGAAATTATTCAAATTATCAAAAGCATATTCAAAAAACGAACCGATTGAAGTATCAATTCTGTCGTAGTTTTTCGAAAAATTTACTAACAAATTTTCTTGATAGCTGTCATAATTAAAGTTAATTCCTGTGATAAACTTATGCTTGGTATTGTTAATGATAGAATTGAACAATAAATTAGAAAAGTAACTTTTATGATTAATTTGATGACTATTTGAACCAAATTGAGAATTCATTTTATTATATTGAAATGCTTGTTGAAACCCGATACTTTGAAAAGGCATATCTGGGAAAAGGTAGCCAATTTTATGAGACAATTCTACTTTATCCGTGTTTACATTACTGGTCCATGTTAAAGGACTTAACATATCTTGATTATAAGTTCCGCCTGTTTTTTCATCTTTAAAGTATTTGATATTTAAAAACGAAACGATACCTTTTTCAACATTATTATATTGCCAACGGTTTAAAATATTGACTTGTTTCCCTAACGGATTGTCTAGAAATCCATCATCATTCATGTCGTTTTTACTATTTCTGGTGTTGCCGTGCAATAAAACTAACGAACTTAATTTATCCGAATATTTATTTGCGAAATGTGTATTCAACTCATATCTACCATCATTTGAAGCATAAACATTAGCGAAAAACGGATCTTCTTTTTGAGGTTTTAACAATTCGTAATTAATTTGCCCGGAAATACTTTCATAGCCGTTCGTCACACTTCCAGCGCCTTTTGTGATTTGAATACTTTCTGCCCAAGTTCCCGGAATAAAATTTAAACCTGTTGCTTGTAAGGCACCACGAATAGCTGGAATATTTTCTTCACTCATCAAAATATACGGACTAGTTAAGCCTAACATTTTAATTTGTTTGTTTCCAGTAACGGCATCAGAAAAGTTTACATCAATTGATGGATTCGTTTCGAAACTTTCAGATAAATTACAACAAGCTGCTTTTTGTAATTCGCCTTGCGATAAATTCTGCGTATTAGTAACCGCTTTTTGTTTTCGACCTAAAGTTTTTTGATTTTTAACTACTTTAACGGTTTCGATATTACTTTCAACAATAATTTTTTCTAGTTGAATCGTAAAATCTTGAGCGGTACTTTGCTGAATTTCTAATTTTTGAAATCCTTCTTTTTCTAAAATAAGTGACACACTTCCGTTTCCTTGAATTAAATCAAAAGAACCACTTTCATCTGAAAAAAAAGTAGAATTTAATTCTGAAATCGTAATTTTTACATTAGCGATTGGATTGTTTTCCTTATCAGTAATTATCCCTCGCACACTACTTTGTGCAAAAGAGAAGATTGGTAATAAAACCAATAACAATAATCTATACATAATTATTTTAATAAAGTTTATAATTTTTTGAGCCTAACTAAAACAGCTAAGTAAACTAAAAACAATACTAATTATGCATAAAAAATAAGTTGCGAATAGAGTTTGTAAAAAGGTGGTGCATTAGAATCACAATAGTAATCTAATATTTTTTGATTTGTAGATAAAACATCCACTTCTTTAATAAAAGAAGGTATTTTATTTTCGAAATGAACCGCTAAAACATCAAATTGAAATCCTTTTAAGATCGAATAATCAATTTTCTTGTCCAC
>MGWJ01000064.1 GCA_001800945.1 Flavobacteria bacterium RIFCSPLOWO2_12_FULL_31_7 | reverse complement strand
TTCATAGATATTAAATTGATTATCAATCCAATTGAAGCAACAATTAACATTGAGAATCCTGCTACTTTTGGTGGATCTTGAAATCTTTGCCAGGCTTCATACAAAATATAACCAGAAATAAATATTAGCACAATTGCATTAATCAAAGCAGAAAATATTTCAGTTCTTAAATAACCATACGTTTTTTTACTATTTCGAGGTTTAGAAGCCATCCAAATTGCAAAAAGTGCCAATGCCTGACCTGCTACATCTGTTAACATGTGTGCTGCATCTGAAAGTAAGGCCAAACTATTTGACATAAACCCTACAATTACTTCAATAATAAAGTATATCAATGTTATTGTAAAAACAATTTTTAACGATTTGTTGTGTTTATTACCTGCTGATGTTGTTGTTTCTGTTGTTGTTTCTGTTGACATATTTATTTTATTCAAATTATAGTTTTCTGATATTAATCATTCTCATTTTCTTCTCCATGTTTATGAATCATTTTTTGTTTCCATTTTGCATACCATTTTTGATGGTGTAATGAAAGTAAAAAATATAATACCAAAGCTCCTACTATTGCTATGATAAACATATTTAATCCTACCGCAACACCTACGGCTGATGTACACCAAACGGTAGCTGCAGTTGTTAATCCATGCGATGTTCCTAAACTGTTATTGCGATATATTATACCAGCTCCAAGAAAACCCACTCCAGTGATAATGTTTGCAATAATTCTTGAAGCAGCTCCAGTATCATTAATTATATGTGTTGCAATGGCCGTAAACAATGTTGCGCCAATGCAAACGGCCGCATAAGTTCTTATTCCAGCATCTCTACCGTGTCTTTCTCTGTCTAAACCAATGAATGCTCCTAAAAGGAAGGAAACAATAAGTTTGGAAACTATAATTAATTCAATTTTTATATCCATATTTTTAAAGTTTCAGTAATTTTTAATCTTAAATATGAATTGCTCTATTTTCCGATGCCATACAGGCTTCACGAAATGCTTCCGTGTAAGTTGGATGTGCGTGACTTGTTCTTATAATATCTTCGGCAGATGCTCTAAATTCCATTGCTGTTACTGCTTCAGAAATCATATCGGCGGCTCTTGCTCCAATGATGTGTACTCCTAATATTTCATCGGTTGTTGTATCGACTAATACTTTTACTAATCCATCTTCGTCTCCACTGGCTACGGCTCTACCTAGCGCTTTAAAAGGAAAATTTCCTAATTTGTAATTTATTCCTTTTTCTTTTAATTGCTCTTCGGTTTGACCTACAGAGGCAACTTCGGGCCAAGTATAGATTACGTTAGGTATTAAATTATAGTTGAGATGCGGTTTTTGACCTGCAATAATCTCGGCAACCAAAACGCCTTCTTCTGATGCTTTGTGTGCTAGCATTGCTCCACGAATTACATCGCCAATTGCATAAATGCCTTTTACATCAGTTTCTAATGTTGCTTCGTTTACAGGTATTTTTCCTTTGTCTAAAGTAATCCCGAGTATTTCTATGTTTAAACCTTCTGTATAAGGCTTTCTGCCTATTGCTACCAAGCAATAATCGCCTTTTATTTCTACAGTTTGTCCGTTAATTTCGGCTAATATTATTACTTCGTTACCTGTATTCTCAACTTTTATAACTTTATGATTGAAGTAAAAATTAGGTGCGAAATCTTTTTTCATCGATTTTTGCAGTTCTTTTCCCATCGTTTTATCCATTGTAGGAATCATAGCATCTGCAAATTCAACGAAGGAAATTTTTGACCCTAATCTGGCAAATACCGAACCCATTTCTGCTCCAATTACGCCTGCACCAATGACAATTAGATTTTTAGGAATTTCATTTAGACTTAATGCCTCTGTGGAAGTAATAATTCGTTTTTTATCTAATGGAATGAAAGGTAAAATTGTTGGTTTTGAACCTGTTGCAATAATAACATTGTCGGCAGTTATGCTTTCTTCTGTATTGTCAGTTTTTATAATTTTAATGGTATTTTTATCTGTAAAAGAACCTAAACCATTGTAAACTGTAATTTTGTTTTTTTGCATCAAATAATTAATTCCGTCATTAATTTTTTTGATTACCCCATTTTTGCGAGTTACCATTTGTACAATATCGGCTTCTAAAGCACCTATTTTTATACCATGTTCGGCAAATGTATGTGTTGCGTTAAAAAAATGCTCGGAACTATCGAGTAATGACTTTGATGGAATACATCCTACATTAAGACAAGTTCCCCCTAAAGTACTGTATTTTTCGATGATGGCAACAGTTAATCCTAACTGTGCGGCTCTAATTGCGGCTACATATCCACCTGGTCCAGAACCTATAATTGCTAAATTGTATTGCATACTTGTATTTTTAATAAATATTATTTGGAAGAAAACTAATTTTTATTTAGTTATAATTTCGTTCGATTTTACTTCATTTATAATCCATTCTTTCGCTTTTTCTTTTTCCGATAATTCAAAATATCTCAGATTTGCCTTTGTAAATGGTTTCATTATTGAAAGCATACACTTTTCCCACTTTTTATCACCCACAATTGCAATAGTTTCTATATCATCGGAATGAGTAAATTTCATATTGCCATAATCAATTTCAATTATACCGTCTTCCCAAAAACCAGTCGAATCTGAACCAGAGCCATCATCCATTTCAAAATACCATCGCACTTTTCTACCAGTGCTTATAATATTATGAATAAACGGATGAATTTTTTCATAATCTTTAATACCCAATAAGTCATTCGCTCTTGTAGCAATAATATTTTCTCCAGTAAAATCTAAAAGCTGTAACATAATTCAACTATTTTTAAAGTTTAGAATCTTTTTGTTCGATAAATATCTGGTAGTTTACATGATGTAAAACGATTTTGGTTTTTCTACAATTGGTAAATCTGCATCGCCTATCAACTCTTTAATGTTTATTTCTATTGTTATTGCAAGACTTGTCATTGGAATGTCGGTTGTTACATTTTCAAACGGATCTTGTAATATGATTGCTGTCCTTTCAATTGCTATAAAAATTATGGGTATCAAAGCGGTTAAAAAAATTTCTACCAAGACATATTCATCCTTTAAGCCAAATGGTAACAAGGTTGCAAAAACATAAATCAAAAAGTGGACTAATAGGCTATATGATTTTGGAAAGACCGTATTTTTAATTCGTTCGCATTTACCCATTGCGTCACACAGGCGGCTTAAAGTGCTATCAATCTGGACTTGCTTAAAGTCACCTATATCCAGTTTAGATAATGCCGCACCATGTTGGTTCATTATACTATTTGGCACATTGTTTTTTGGTATTTTATGTTCCATCAGGTAATTGTAGACTTTTTTTGAATACGACAATTTTCGCAATGTTTCGCCCAGAGCATAGCACCAAACAATCTGCCGGTAAGCAAATTCTTTGACAACATCAGCATCTTTTTCGGGCACAAACTGTTTTACCTGGCGAATTAGTGTTCTTGAATCATTTACAATCGCGCCCCATATAATCCTTGCTTCCCACCATCTTTCATAAGCCTGAGCAGTCCTAAAAGCCAACAGTAATGATAATGCTGTACCTATAATAGCACTTACCGCAATTGGTATTTCTATTTTTGAAAGAAAACCATACTGATCTGCAATACCAACAACAATGGCATAAATCAAAATGGCAATAATGTCAAATTTTATTTGTTTTAAAAATGTGAATATTGATATTTTCTTATTTAACAGCATTTATTTAAATTTTTGATTAAAAGTTATTGGTACTATTATTTATACAAGGCTTAACTTGACAACATCCGTCCACAGTAGTTATATTGTTTTAACTCATCAGTATTATATCTACCTGTTACCAGTTCCATACTTGTATATTTTTAGCTAATTTATATGCCATTTATATTCAAACATCAATTTTTCAAGGTGACGCATGACTATTGAATATTTAAAAATGAACTCATAATTACAAAATAATTAATCATTCTTTTTTAAAGTTGGATTTTTTATAACCACTAAAAAATAGAAACACACCAGCAATGTTACAAATGCGGTTAAAAAGAAAGTGGTTTGTGCATTATATTTATACCAGATAAAACCCGCAACAGAACTTGCCAATAAAGTTAAGACACTACTTAACCCTGCATAAACACCCAATGCTTTACCTGTATCTTTTTTATCACAAAGATTACTTAGCCAAGCCCTACTTATACCTTCAGTACTTGCCATATAAATACCGTACAGAAAAAACAATATAAAGAACCAAATAAGATTTGTGTTTAGTCTCATTCCTATATATACGATTGTAAAAATGAACAGTCCAGAAACCATCGTGGTCTTGACTCCAATTTTATCTGCCAATTTCCCCATTGGATAGGAGAAAAGAGCATATATAAAATTATAATATATATAGATTGCAATTGTCATTGTATCGCTTTGTCCACTTTCTTTCACTTTCAAAATTAAAAACGCATTGGTACTATTGAACAAGGTAAATAACAACAACCCTATCAATAGTTTCTTATATTCAGGGGGTGCAGTTTTAATATAGCCAAAAGAAGATAAGAAGGACCATTTAACAGATTTACGAGCAATGGTTTTTTTCTTTTCTTTAACCAGTAAAATAGTAAAACCTGAAATGATTGCAGGAATGAAAGCAATTAAAAACATTGTCTTATAAGAATTGGGATAATAATACAAGTAAATGAGAGCAATAACCGGACCTATAACCGCGCCTGTAGTATCCATCATTCTATGAAACCCAAATACTGTGGCTTTTGTTTTTGTTGTACTCTCATCCGATAAAAGTGCATCGCGGGCAGAAGTACGAATTCCTTTGCCTAGCAAATCCATTGAACGGGATAGGAATATTAATAGTGGAAAGGCTGAAAACGCCATTAAAGGTCTTGAAATCGCACTCAACCAATATCCTGATTTTATAAATGGTACCCTTACTCCTTTTCTATCTGATAATGCACCGAAATACCCTTTACTTAATCCCGATATTGCCTCTGCAATACCTTCCAAAATACCAATCATAACCACCGTATATCCTATGCTTTTTAAATATAGGGGCAAAATGGGATAAAGCATTTCTGTAGATATGTCAGTAAATAAACTTACTATTGAAAGTATCCAAATGTTTCTTGTTATTATTTTTCTCATTTCTTTAATTGATAAAACAGGAGGAGCTTTTAATATTTATTTAAGCTATTGAATTCTTTCTTTTTCTTTATTATCCATACTAACATATAAACAAATGCAATTACTGGTGTACTAATATTGAAAGCTTTTGATAAAGGAGTATAAAAAAAGCCATGATGAAATATAGCATAGACATCAATTATAACTGTAAAAATTATGAGGACAATTAAGATGTTACGGAATATTTTCATAATTTTTATATATTAATTCATAACTAAAATGGCCATTATATTTTACAACAACCGTCTAAACTTTCATAAGCTTCTGGGTCAGCTTTTACATCATCTGCATCATAACCTATTTTTGAAATAGCTTCTTTAATAGTTTGAAGGTTTGTTTTTTTTGAATTGTAATAGATTGTAAAAGTCATTGCTTTATCATCTAATTCATACATTTTTACTCCTTTAATTTTAAGCATTTCTTTATCAAATTTTTGCCCACAAGTTTCACACTCTTTACAATGGTCGCAATGTAAAAATGTTTTGATTACCGCTTTTTGGGTTGTTTTTTGAGCTGAAACAAAATTTGAAAAGAAAAATAATGATACAACTAATACGATTGATTTTAATACTGAATTTTTCATAATTATTGAATTTTATAATATATTGATTATCTATTTAACAGCAGTTTTTCTCTGCTTGAATTGGCGGACATTTTATTGAACCGTAACTACAATAAACACAACAATCACCTTCTAATGGCTTGAGTACTTTTTTACATTTTTCGCACTCATAAAAATATTGACAAGCATCGGTTGGCATTAATTCGTCTTTTTTATGTCCACAATTTGGGCAAGTTAAAGTTGATTTTAATTCAACCGTTTTTCCTTCATAGGTTGTGCAAGTTTTACAGTTTCCGTGAAATTTATTTTGATAATAATTTACGATTGTTGCTATAAGAAGACCAAACATTCCAATGTAAATTAAGTAAGTTGGATTTTCCATTTTGCTAAAATGATAAGCAATAAATATAATTATTCCACTCGGAATAGCAATTAATAAAGGATACAAACAAAGATGTTTCCTGTAAGAAATGTAAAGCCCTCCGATTGAAATTAAAACCATCGTTTGAAAAATCCACATTGTCCAACCTCCGAATAGCTCTATACTTCCTAACCCAAGTGCAGATGCTCCAAAGGCGAATAAAGGGAAACAACACGGGGAGAATAGGGCTGTTATGAAAAGCCCTATTGTACCTAATTTATCTATATTTGTTTTAAGTTTCATTATAATTAAGCTAATTAGTGGTCATGCCCTTCATGGCTTTTCTCAGAACCTTCTTCTGAATGATTATGTCCATCATGGTTTTCTTTCGAATGGTCGTGTCCTTCGTGATTATCTGCTTTGGCTTCTATTAAGTCCATTTTACAAACTGGACAATTTCCTTTTTTATCGTATGTTTTTCCTTTTTCACAATCCATTGGACATTCATAAGCTACTTTATGAGCTTCGCCTTCTTTGTGATTATGACCTTCGTGTTCAGTTGTAACTTCTGTTTTTTCATTTTTATTACAAGAAACTACACTTAATGTTGCAATGGCAAAAGCCAAAATTAAAATTGATTTTTTCATGATAATTTTATTTATTTAGATGAATTATTGTTGAATATTATTAATGTTCGTGTCCGCCACCGCCTTCACTTTTTAGTAAATGACTTTGTACATAATAAGCACCTTTTAATACAATTTTTGCATTTGAGTCAATTTTTTGAAGTAATGTTACTTGCGTATATCCTAATTGTGTAGTTCCTGTTTTTACTTCAATACGTTGAAAATGGAATGTTTTTCCTTCAGCTTCTTCATGTTTGTCTCCATCCTCGTGATTATGTCCTTCTTTTTCGTCATGTGCAACTTCTTCTTTGTGACCTTCTTCTAAAACAAAAATAAACTCTCTACCATCTGCTTTTATAATAGCTTCCGAAGGTAAAGCTTTAACTGTATTTGCTCCTGCATCTATAAGTGCATTTACATACATTCCTGGTATTAATTTTTGTTGATTGTTTGAAATATCTGCGTGTACAGCAACTGACTTTGTTTCGTTTTCAAATGATTTACCAACACTAAATATTTTACCATTAATTTCAGTATTATCTTGATTTGTTAGAATAAAACGTACATTTTGACCTTGTTTTACTTTAAATAAATCTTTTTCATACACTAATAAATCTACGTGTAATTTAGAATTATCTACTATATTCATTAAGGGTTTACCTGCTTCAACATTACTACCAATTTTAATATAAATTTCTGTAATATTTCCTGAAATTGGAGCAATAACAGGAACTGTAGCAGTAGAATTTCCATTTCCACTAATGTGCAAAGTATTTAATTGTTTTTGCAATGAATTAAATCTTGCTCTTTCAATTTCATAATCTGATTTGGTCTTTTGAAAAACTTTTTTAGAATTTACCTCTTCATCGCTTAATGTTTTTTGTCTTTCAAATTCTAATTTTAAATATTCTAAATTACTTTTTGAAGTTAAATAAGATTCTTGAATTTTAGTAAATTCAGGACTTTCAATTGTAGCAATAGTTTGTCCTTTGCTAACTCTTTGTCCTTCCACCACATTTATTGTTTTTACAATTCCTGTGGTGAAAACCGATACATCAGCTTGATTTTGTGGTGGCAACTTTGTATATCCATTTGCCTTAATTACTTCGCTTAAATTTTTATCTGAAAAAGTACCTAATTCTATACTTGATGCTTTAAACTGTGCTTCATTTAATTCCACTTCTTTTATTGCAGTTGGTTCTTTTTCTTCAGAATGACTTTCTTCGGTATTCGTTTCACCATCTGCATGTACGTGTCCATCACCTTCTGTATGGCGTAAAGAAAAATATAAAATAATAGCAAGAATTATTGTTCCTACTATTGATGCGTATATTATATTCGATTTTTTCATTTTATTATTTATTATTGATTGATACTATATTGAATTGTAATTATAGTTTGATTATAATTATAAATCGCTTCGTAATAATTTAATTGAATTTGACTTGCTGTTTCTATACTTTGAACATATTCCACATAAGAAATATCGCCGTTTTGATACCCTTTTGTTGCATTTTTGATGATTAAGTTAGCATTTGGCATTGCTGTGTTTTTATAATACTCAATTAATGAACCATAAGTGGTTAATTGTTCTGATTGTTGTTCTAAATGACTTTTGAATTGCTGATTTATATAATCTGCATTTTTCTGTTCTCGTTCAATATTTGTTTTTGCGGCTTTCGCTTTTGCTATATTACTCCCTGCAAATAGAGGGACTGCAATACCAACTGTAAATCCTTGAAATTGAGGAGAATTATTATAATAGGTTGATGTTCCGTTTACATCTTGATTACCTGTAATAGATTGCAAAAAATAACCAACTGAAAAATCTGGACTTAATGCAGATTTTTCGACTTTATGTATTGCTTGCGCTATTTGAACTTGTTGATTTGCTAATTGAACTATTGGATTTTGTTTTACCATTGAACTATCAACTTTTGCCATAGCTGGATATGGCACAAATGAAGTGTCTATTGCTATAAAATCAGTTTTTAGATCTAAAATTACTTTTAGCTTTGATTTTTCAATTGCAATTTGTGCTTTATTTTGCTTGATTTTTTGTTCTAATTCTTGCTGTTTAGCCGATGCAATTGTTTTTTCTAAAGCATTTGTTTCACCAGTTTGAAACTTTAAATTAGCTGACTTTACAAATTTTTGCATTACCACATTTTGCTTTTCTAAAACGTCATTTTCTTTTTCATAATACAATAAGGTATTCCAAGATTGTCTAATTGAATAGGTTACTTCTTGTTTTGAAACACCTAATTTAGTTGCACTAGCATTACTATATTCTTTAAGCAAGTTTCTTTTTGCACTTATTTGAAAAGGATTAAAACTTTGACTGATATTAAAATTTTTATCTTGAGCTTGCGAATTTATTTGCCCAAAAGTACCTAACAATTCCGTTTTAGGAAGTTCAAATGCTGTTTTTTGCATTTGCGTTTGCATTTTTACTTCTAATTCTGAAGCTTGAATATTTTGATTGTTTTTTAATCCAATTTCAAGTGCTTGTTTTACATCAAGTTTCTGAGTTTCTTGTGCGGTAACAGTAAATGAACCTAGTAAAAAAGCAATTACTAAAGCCGAATTATTCATAGTTTTTCTTTTAATTTTTATGCCTTTTTCAAAGTATAAATACAGAATTGGTAAAACTATTAATGTCAATAAAGTAGCCGTT
>MGWJ01000063.1:4493-9471 GCA_001800945.1 Flavobacteria bacterium RIFCSPLOWO2_12_FULL_31_7 | reverse complement strand
GATTCGGCGTAGTGAATTTTCTAACCATATCTGGATCATTGGTAAACAATAACAATCCGGTTGTGGTTTTATCCATTCTTCCAACAGGTTCTAACCTTACATTTGATGGTGATTTAATTAATTGTAATACATTATTCGCACCTTGATCATTCTTATCTGTAGAAAAGTTCTTAGGTTTATTTAATAAAATGTATTCTTTTTTCTCTGGTGTAATGTTCACGCCATCAAAATTAACTACATCTGTTAATTTCACCTTGTGTCCCATTTCTGTAACTACAACTCCATTTACTTTAACGTTTCCACTTTGAATGTAAATATCCGCATCTCTACGACTACAAACACCTGAGTTAGCTACATATTTATTTAATCTGATTTCGTCTTTATCAGTTTTAATTTTAACTGGTTTTGGTTTGTCTGTTCTTGCAAATTTATTTGCAGGTTTGTTTTCTGAAGAAAATGATTTTCCTGATTCGTTTTTCTTAAAATCTGGTTTTTTACTTTCCGAAACTTTACCGCTTCTTTTTGCTCCTGACGATTTTCTCATGCTATTATTTTTTTGCAAAGATAGACAATTTAAGTTAGAAGTACTAAATTGGAAGTTTGAAGCAAAATGAAAACCAATTAATTACCTAATTAGTAATAATTTCTGACCATTTTCCAAAACCGTTGGCTTAATTAAAACGATGCAAATTACTCCTGCCAAAAGAATAATTTTTAGTAAGAAATGTAGTTTAATGTAATCTATTTTTCCTTCTGATTTCCAAAGTTTCAAAACAAAGATTAACAGTAAAATATAACTGGCATAAAAGTATATATCCATGTAACCCACATCGTACACATTGATTAGAAAATATACTGGAACAACCGTACAAAATAACAAAAGTGAGATAATTTTCTTTGCGAAATTTTCTCCATAATTTACAGGAATTGTTTGGTAATTATTAGATAAATCGCCTTCAATATTTTCCAAATCTTTAACCATTTCTCTGATCAAAATAATTAGAAATAAGAAAATCGCATGTGCAAAAATCACATGATAGAAATTTTTGAAATACATTAAAATCCCAAAAAAAGGCAAAACAGCCAATAAAGAAGCTGTAATATTACCAACAAAAAGTATTTTTTTCAGTTTATGAGAATAAAACCAAATGATAAATATATAAACAGAATAGAACAAAGCAGCACGCCATGAGATCACAAAACCGAATAAAGCCGAGAAAAAATTTAAAGTAAAATAAACTTGAAGTTGTGTTTTTTGACTTACTAATCGGTCTAAATAAGATTTTTTAGGACGATTGATAATATCTTTTTTTGCATCATAAAAATTATTGATGATATAGCCGCCAGCAATTGCAAAAGTAGAAGCAATTACTAAAATAAACAATCTCCAATCGAGAATAACATCTAACGCTCTTCTTTCGGGAGCTAAAATGTAAATCGCAGATAAATATTGAGCTAACGCAATTACAAAAACATTATAACCACGTACTACAGAAAAAAAACTGAAGATTTTAGTAAGTAATAATTTAGAGTTACGGCTTAACATTTTGGTAAAGGGTTTTGGGTGAAGGTTTTGGGTGAAGGGCATAGATTACCTTTTACCCTTTACCAACTACCTTTTACCAATTTTAGAACTGATAAACCACTTCCAATTTATAATCTTTCAAAGATACTTTAGCTTTCTCTAAGTCTTGAGTGAAACCTAAAATATAGCCTCCACCACCAGAACCACACAATTTTAAATAGTAATCGTTGGTTTCAATTCCGTTTTGCCAAATTTGGTGAAATTGCTCTGGAATCATAGGTTTGAAGTTATTCAAAACTACTTTTGATAATTCTTTTGTGTTTTTAAATAAAGATTTAATATCACCTTGCAAGAAGTTTTCCACACAAGAATCCGTATATTTTATAAACTGAGATTTTAGCATATTTCTAAAACCTTGATCTTTTAAATTTTCCATGAAAATATTTACCATTGGAGCCGTTTCTCCTACAATTCCAGAATCTAATAAGAAAACTGCACCTTTACCTGTGGTAGATTGACTAGGAATTCCAGCCGCTTCAATATTATCTTTCGAATTGATTAAAATTGGTAAACTTAAATAGCTATTTAAAGGATCTAAACCTGAACTTTTTCCATGAAAAAAAGATTCCATATTAGAAAAAATAGCTTTTAATTGCAATAATTTTTCTCTAGTTAAATTCTCTAAAACGGTAATTTTATTTGTAGCATATTTATCATAAATAGCCGCCACTAAAGCACCACTACTTCCTACTCCGTATCCTTGCGGAATACTAGAATCAAAATACATTCCGTTGTTTACATCATTTTGTAAAACTTCTATATTGAAGGTCACCAACTCAGGCTGTTCGGTTTGCAATTTCTTTAAATAAGCAACAAACTTCACTAAACTTTCATTTGATTTTTTAGCTTCTTCAGTTGGATTTTCATCTGACTTTAGTGCGCCATTATAAAAATTATAAGGAATAGAAAGTCCTTTAGAATCTTGAATGATTCCGTATTCTCCGAAAAGTAATATTTTTGAGTAAAAAAGTGGTCCTTTCATATTTTTGAATATTCAGTTTACAGTAATTAGTACACAGTTTCTTGTAAAGTTACAAATTATTTTAACATAACAGCACCTTTTCCAATTTCATCGCAAATATACTGACCATTTTGACAATAGCCAACTAATTCGTGCTGAATAAATTGCAATACTTTTTCTTTTACATTTTCTGGATATAAAACGTGAACATTTGCGCCAGCATCTAAAGTAAAACAAACTGGAGTTTGTGTTTCGTTTCTAAATTTCCAAATTTTATTAATAATTTCCAGTGTATTTGGCTTCATTAAAATAAAATAGGGCATCGATGTCATCATCATAGCGTGTAAAGTTAAGGCTTCACTCTCTACTAAACTCATAAAATCCGTTACATTTCCTGTTTCTAATAAGGTTACGATTTTGGCAATATTATGATGCGCTTGCTCAAAACGTTGTTCGGCAAAAGGATGATTGTGCATTAAATTATGTCCGACCGTACTGGAAACTTGTTTTTCGCCTTTATCGACTAATAAAATTGTATCTTGAAAATTATGAAAATTCGAATGAATGTTAGAAAACTCTACACCAAATAAATCAGAGCTGTTTTTTATGGTTTCATTTTTTCCCCAAGCGACTACATTTCCAATAATACTTCTACAAGCGCTTCCAGAACCTAAACGCGCTAAAAAAGAAGCTTTAGCATAAAAATATTCCTCAGAAATTTCTGGTTTTACGGCTTTTTCTAAACTCATAATATTCATCGCAATCGCAGCCATTCCTGAAGCTGAAGAAGCAATTCCGGAACTATGAGGAAACGTATTTTGTGTATCGATAGTAAAATGATAGTCTTTTAAATACGGACAATACATTTCAATTCTTTCAAAAAACTTCTGAATTTTCGGTTTGAAATCTTCTTTCGGTTGTCCTTCGAATAATAAATCGAATGAAAAATTTTCTTTTTCAGATTTTGAAGAAACAACAACTGACGTAATTGTTTTACAATTTTTCAACGTAAAACTAATTGAAGGATTGGCTGGGATTTGATCACCATTCTCCTTTTTTCCCCAATATTTTACTAATGCGATATTACTTGGCGCACTCCATGAAAACGAAGCGGTTTCTAATGAATTATAATTGGAAAGAATAAAGTCTGAATCAGAATACATAAAAAATATTTTTGACAAAGATAGAAAAGGAAGTCAGAAGTGAGAAGCATAAGTCATAACTTTTAAATATCTTTGAATAAAATTTCCAAATGAAAAAGTATCTAAGAATTTCGTACTGCATTATTATTTGTTTAACGGTGGGGTTTTTCTCTGGAAAAATTACGCAATCTTCTATCGCTACTTGGTATCCAACACTTGTAAAACCTGCATTTAATCCGCCCAATTGGATTTTCGCACCTGTTTGGACCATATTATACACTTTTATGGGAATTGCAGCCGGATTAATTTGGAACGAAATAGAAAACAAAACAAAGGAAGTCAAAATAGCCTTGCAATATTTCATTCTTCAATTAGGATTGAATGCCTTGTGGTCGTATTTATTTTTTGGCTTACAGAATTTAGCATTAGCGTCAATTGAAATTATTTTATTGCTATTAATTTTAGTAGAATGCTACAAATTATTCAAGCCAATCAATGCAACAGCCGCAAAATTATTCATCCCTTACATCGCATGGGTTTCTTTCGCAACTTTACTAACATGCAGTATATTTTATCTAAATAATTTCTGAAAATACCACATAAACTTCTGAATTTTAACCATTTAATTAAAAAAATTCTTATTTTTGAAAGTCAATCACTAAACTTTCAATTATGGAAAATTACTTACAATTTGTATTAATAGGATTAATTTTTGGAATCGTTGGTTACATTGTTGGTAAAATGTCAGCCAAACCATCCAACGGAAATACGGATGAAAAGTGGAAATTAGAATTAGAGCATTGCAAACAAAAAAACGAAAAACTGCAAGCTGAAATTAACAAACTAAAATTAGACACTTCAGCAAAAGCAAGCAATTTTGTAGGAAACGCAAATGCAAGTAATTCTAATTATACATTTGATGCCGCTGCTGTTAAAGCCGTTTACGGAAAAACATATAAACAAGACGATTTAAAAATAGTGGAAGGCATTGGTCCTAAAATCGAAGAGTTATTTAAAACTTCAGGGATTTTAACATGGAAAGCTTTAGGTGAAACTTCTGTGGATAGATTACGAGAAATATTGAGCAAAGCTGGAGAAAGATACCAAATTCACGATCCGAATACTTGGCCACGACAATCTAAAATGGCCTACGAAGGCAAATGGCAAGAACTAAAAGATTGGCAAAATACTTTAGAAGGCGGAAGAGAAGTTTAAAATAAATTATAATTAAAAAGTTGTCAAAAAGTAAGAATCTGAAACCAGTTCAGATTGAGAAAGCATTTACTTTTA
>MGWJ01000063.1:0-4469 GCA_001800945.1 Flavobacteria bacterium RIFCSPLOWO2_12_FULL_31_7 | reverse complement strand
GCAACAATAAAACCACTTGTCCAAGCATTTTGAAAATTGAATCCCCCAGTTATGGCATCAATATTTACCACTTCTCCAGCAAAATAGACTTTTGGTAAAATTTTACTCTGCATGGTTTTGAAATTAATTTCTTTTAAATCAATTCCGCCAGCGGTTACAAATTCTTCTTTAAACGTACTTTTTCCATTTACTTGGAATTCCGCTTGAGTTAATTGGCTAGCTAAACTATTAATTTGTTTGTTTGTTACCTCAGCCCATTTATAATCGAGTGCAATATCTGAAGCGGTTACAATGTTTTCCCACAAACGTTTCGGAAAATCGAACGGACAAAATTTACCAATTAATTTTTTATTATTTTCTTCTCTAATTGCTTTTAATTGTTCGATAGCTTCCTCAAAAGACACCTCATCTAACCAATTTACCAGTAAAGCAAAACAATATTTTTTATCAAATAATTCTCGCGCACCCCAAGCGGAAAGTCGTAAAATTCCTGGTCCAGAAAGTCCCCAATGTGTAATTAATAAAGGTCCAGAAGAAGCTAATTTCGAATTCTTAATTTTGATGCTGGCTTGGGCTGAAAGTCCCATTAAATCTTTAATTCTTTTATCGGTAATATTAAAAGTAAATAAAGAAGGAACAGGCTCCACAATTTCGTGTCCCATTTGATGTAACATTTCCCAAATTTTTGGGTTACTTCCTGTAGCCACTACAATTTTATCGGCTAAAAAAACATCGTGTTGAGTTTCGATTTTCCATTTTTCTTCTTTATTAAAATATAAAGACTGTACGCTTTGAGAAGTAAAAACTTTGATTCCTAAACGTTTGACTTCTTTTTCGAAACAATCAATTATCGTTTGAGAATCATCGGTAATTGGAAACATTCTTCCGTCTTCTTCAATTTTTAATTCGACACCACGTTTTTCAAACCAATCAATCGTATCACCAGAACAAAACTGCGAAAAAGGTCCTTTTAGTTCTCTTTCACCACGAGGATAAAATTTCACTAAATCGTTAGGTACAAAACATGCGTGTGTGACATTGCAACGCCCACCACCAGAAATTTTCACTTTGGTTAGCACTTCTTTTCCTCTCTCGAGAATAGCGATTTTTAATTGCGGATTTTTCTCTGCGATATTAATTGCTGCGAAGAACCCGGCTGCGCCACCGCCTATAATTATGATGTTATATGATTGCATTTGAAATTTTTCGTTATTTTCCTAATTTAGGTAAGAATAGTTACTGATTAATTTTTTATTATGAAAGATCTGTCAGGTCTGAATTATTTATAAAGCATTAATAATGCTTTTTTTGGAGTTTCAGATTCAATGAATTTAAAATGGTCTGTCATCTTATAATCTAATTTCCATTTTAATTTTAATTCGGCTTTCTTAAATTTAGATTCGGCATCATCAACCACGTGAAGTAAATGAAATCTCATCTTAACCAAATCATTTTCATTTTTACAAGCATAAGATTTTCCTAATTCATAAAATTTGATACTTTTTTTGAAACACAAATTAACGTCATCAATTTCTTTTAGTTCGCTAGAAATTATTCCTTTTGTCATCCAAACTTCAGCAACAAGAGAATCTTCTTTTAATTCTTTATTAATTTCTGCTTTAGCTTCTTTGAATTTATTTGCTTTTATATACAAACCTGCTTTTGTACCATGAATGTATTTGTAATTCGGATCAATTATTTCAATCTCATTTAAAACTTTTATAGCATCTTCAAACTTTTCTTCGTTAACGAAATTTTGAGCCTTTTGATTCAATTCTAAAATTTGAGTTTTTGTTTCAGATTTACATCCAAAAATTAACACTGAAAACATAAAAACTAATATTTTTCTCATCCTAAAATCAATCAATTACTATTTTATAATTCCATTTTTCGCTTCTTCTTTTATTTGAATTTATAGCATAAATTAACAAAGGAATTGAAGGAGGCAAAACAACTACAGCAACAATAGCTCCAAAACCTGTTGGCATTGAAATAATTCCTGCAGCTAACAAATTACTTCCTACATACATTGAAATAGACCTTAAAACAATTCCCATAACTGATCTTTTTTTGATAAAAGAAACAGAATCTAAATGAATGACCTTATTTTCAACTTCAATATGTAAAGAATCAATAAATTTTATTTTTCCAACAAATCGTTCTTTATCTTTAGTTTTAACAACAACTCTTTTGTCTTCTTTAATTTTTAAAACCCTACCACTATTCAAATTTGTTAGTTTTAAACTAGTTTCTTGTGCGTTTATTTTCGCAACAAAAGCTATTAAAAAAAAGTAAATCAGAAATATTTTTCTCATCTAAAATTAGCTAATTGATTAATTGGCAAATTATTACAAAGTTTCTTTCAACCATTTGAAAAATTCTCCTTGCCAAACCAAAGCATTTTGTGGTTTTAACACCCAATGGTTTTCATCTGGGAATAATAAAAACTTACTTTTGATTCCTTTTAATTGTGCGGCTTGAAAAGCTTCTTGACCTTGTCCGATTGGCACACGGTAATCTTTTCCGCCTTGAATAATTAGTATTGGTGTATTCCAATTATTAATTGACTTAATCGGATTGAATTCGTTGTATGTTTTTTGAGCTGTTTTGTTATCTTTTTCCCAATAAGCTCCACCAGAATCCCAGTTGGTAAAGAAAACTTCTTCCGTTGTTCCGTACATACTTTCTGTATTGAAAATTCCACAATGAGAAATGAACGTTTTAAAACGGTTTTTATGAATTCCTGCTAATTGAAACACAGAATATCCTCCGTAACTTGCTCCAACCGCACCAATTCGGGTTTTATCTACATAAACTTCTTTTGAAATATCATCCACAGCTGCTAAATAATCGTCCATTACTTGTCCGCCCCAATCTCCTGAAATTTGTTCATTCCATGCTACACCATGACCTGGCATTCCTCTTCTATTTGGTGCAATTACAATATAACCTTGCGAAGCCATCAATTGAAAATTCCATCGGAAAGAATAATATTGTGTTAAGGCACTTTGTGGCCCACCTTGACAATACAAAAGTGTTGGATATTTTTTAGTTTTATCAAAATTTGGAGGCAAAATTACCCAAACTAACATTTTCTTACCATCCGTTGTGGTTACCCAACGTTTTTCTGAAGTACACTTTGCAATCTTCGAATAAGCCTCATCATTTACGTGAGTAATTTGTTTCCAAGATTTTCCTTTCAAATCATACGAAAAAATTTCAGTAGCCATGTTATGAGTCGTTTTGGTAACTAAAACCGAAGTGCCTGAAAAACCAACAATTCCGTTTACATCAAAAT
Organism: Flavobacteria bacterium RIFCSPLOWO2_12_FULL_31_7; assembly: GCA_001800945.1. Lineage (GTDB taxonomy): Bacteria > Bacteroidota > Bacteroidia > Flavobacteriales > Flavobacteriaceae > Flavobacterium. The sequence goes on along the minus strand of MGWJ01000063.1, from coordinate 1,171 downwards.
TTCCATCAGTTAGTTGTCTAACTATAACTGCGATTCTAGTTAAACCAGGAAAATTCACTTCAAACAATTGTTTTGTTCCTAAAACTGGCGCAATGAAATATACTTTTTTCCCATCTTTACTCCAAACAAAACTTTCTACAGTTCCATCCCAAGCTGCGGTTAAATTGATATCCATTCCTTTATGACGTACAATAATATCATTTTTATCCGCTTCATATCCGTCACGTTTCATTTGCAACCATGACAAATCACCTTGTGGAGAAAATATTGGATGTGTATCGTAACCCAAATTTTTCTCAGTAAGATTTTTTGTAGTTTTTGTTGCTAAATCAAACTCATATAAATCTGTGTTAGTACTTGTTGCATATGCCGTTCCTGCTTTTTTCTTACATACATAAATGATTTTACTTCCGTCTGGCGACCAAATATAGTCTTCATCACCACCATGAGGTTTTTGAGGAGAATCATATGGTTCATTTTTCATAATATCATAAGGCGGTAGAACTTTTTCCGTTTCCGAACCAATCGCACCAACAAAAACATGATTATGTGTTCCGTCATTCCAAGTATCCCAATGACGATAATCTAAACTTTCATACACTTGCGCTGTAGTTTTAGATAATTCTGGATATAAATCTGAACCCAATAATTTTTCGACTTTCACTTCTTGATTGGATAAAATATGTTTCCCATCTGAAGAAACATTTTTATTTGTCACTAAACCTTCTATTGATGTTAATTCTGTTACATTTCCACCACCAACTGGCACAGAATAATATTTAGAATTTATTTTATTTTCTTGAATATTTGGTGTTCCTACTTTGTAGATTAACGATTTCCCATCTTTAGAAATTCCGATTGGAGTAACTCTACCCAATTGCCATAATTTTTCTGGCGTCATAGTTTGTTGTGCGTTCGAACTCATACTTATTACACTGAAAATGAGAAAAATATATTTTTTCATACTTATAAATTTTAAAACGAGGTTAAAAGTAGCACTTTTTTGAAAAAATATAACTATTTTCACGCTCTAAAATAAATAAGTGGTTCAATCGTTAAAAATGAAAGTAGTTTTCTGTTAAAATCAATAAGAAAAGGCGATTCAATCTGTAAAGACTTCTAAAAATAAATTCACATTTATGAAAAACAATAAACTTTTTATATTAATCAT
>MGWJ01000062.1 GCA_001800945.1 Flavobacteria bacterium RIFCSPLOWO2_12_FULL_31_7 | reverse complement strand
GATGGTGAGTTAATTAGATCATACAATTTACCAGTAGGTGCTCACCTTATGGTAGATGATGGTGAGAAAATTAAAGCAGGTAAAATTCTTGTGAAAATTCCTCGTCGTTCATCTAAAGCAAGTGATATTACAGGAGGTTTACCAAGAATTACCGAGTTGTTAGAAGCTCGTAATCCTTCAAACCCTGCAGTAGTTACTGAAATTGATGGAGTTGTTACTTTCGGAAAAGTGAAAAGAGGTAACCGTGAGTTATCAATTGAATCGAAATTTGGAGATGTTAAGAAATATTTAGTGAAGCTTTCAGCTCAAATCTTAGTTCAAGAAAATGACTTCGTAAGAGCGGGAACGCCATTATCAGACGGAGCAATTACTCCAGAAGATATCTTAAGAATCCAAGGACCATCTGCTGTTCAACAATACTTAGTAAACGAAATTCAAGAAGTTTACCGTTTACAAGGGGTAAAAATCAATGACAAACACTTCGAAGTAGTGATTCGTCAAATGATGAGAAAAGTAAGAATCCAAGATCCAGGAGATACTTTATTCTTAGAAGATCAATTAGCACACACTTCAGACTTCATTTTAGAAAACGATAAGTTATACGGAATGAAAGTAGTAGAAGAAGCTGGAGATTCAACGAATTTAAAACCAGGACAAATTATTTCTCCAAGAGAATTAAGAGATGAAAATTCATTATTAAAACGTGAAGATAAAAACTTAGTTTCTGCAAGAGATGTAATTACTGCGACTGCAACACCTGTATTACAAGGTATTACAAGAGCATCGTTACAAACAAAATCATTCATTTCTGCGGCATCGTTCCAGGAAACTACTAAAGTATTAAACGAAGCAGCAGTTGCTGGTAAAATCGATACGTTAGAAGGATTGAAAGAAAATGTAATTGTGGGTCACAGAATTCCTGCTGGAACAGGTATGAGAGATTATGATAATATTCTTGTAGGTTCTAAAGAAGAATACAGTGAATTAATGGCTGGAAAAGAAGAATTCAGCTACTAATATTCAAATCACATAATAAGTATAAAAACCTAACAGATGTATTTCTGTTAGGTTTTTTTTAATCAAATAAGTATGGAAAATATTCAAATAGTGAGAGCTGTTCCTAATGAAATTGAACAATTACAAAAAATTGGTCGTCAAACTTTTCAAGAAACTTTTTCAGCATCTAATTCCGAAGAAAATATGAAAACTTATTTGGAAGAAGGTTTTTCTTCTGAAAAATTAACGGCTGAACTTAACAATATAAATTCAGAATTCTATTTTGCGAAATCTAATAATGAAGTAATAGGTTATTTAAAAATCAACTTCGGAGCTTCGCAAACGGAACTAAAAGACAACAAAGCACTTGAAATCGAACGTATTTACGTTTCTAAAGAATTTCATGGCAAAAACGTAGGGCAATTACTTTATAGCAAAGCCATCGAAATTGCTAAAGACAAAAATTTCAATTATGTATGGTTAGGTGTTTGGGAAGAGAATTTGAGAGCTATAAGTTTTTATAAAAAAAACGGATTCGTTGAATTTGACAAACATATTTTCAAATTAGGAGACGACGAACAAACCGACATCATGATGAAATTAATGCTATAAGAATTGTGATAAGTTTTTTTTAAATCAAAAATTATACTTAATCTTGTACTTAACTTAAATGAACTTAATAACATAGCATAAGTCGAATAAAAATTCAGACAACTTATATGACTTATATGTTTAAAAAAATAACATAAAAATGGAAAATAACAATCAAGAAGGTCAAATCAATATCGAATTAGACGAAAAAGTAGCAGAAGGAACGTATTCTAATTTAGCAATTATAAACCATTCTAACACAGAATTTGTAGTAGATTTTATTTCGTTAATGCCAGGCGTGCCAAAAGCTAAAGTGAAATCAAGAATTATTTTAACCCCACAACACGCTAAAAGATTATTAAAAGCCTTAAACGAAAATATCCACAGATTTGAAAATGCTCACGGACAAATTAAAGAAGAAGAGCATCCACCAATTCCATTAAATTTTGGGCCAACTGGTCAAGCATAAAATATTTTTGTCATTCTGTCTCGTTTAAAAAGCGAGATCACAATCTTAATATTATTATTGAATAAAATTTATAAATTTGAAGGTGATTGCTTTTTTACGCAATCACTTTTTTATTATTATGATACATTTAGAAAAAATAAATAAACAGCAATTGCCAATCATTAAAGATTTGGCATACGCAATTTGGCCTTCCACTTACGGAGAAATATTATCTATAGAGCAATTAAATTATATGTTAGATAATTTTTATGCGGTTGATTGTTTAGAAAAACAAATGGAAGCAGGTCAAGTTTTTGAATTGTTACTTGAAGATACTGAAATTGTTGGATATTTAGGCTACGAATTCAATTGTAAAGAAACAGGTTTATTAAAAATTCATAAAATTTATTTATTACCAGAAACACAAGGCAAAGGTTATGGTAGATTTATGATTGATGAAGTAATAAGAATCGCCAAAAATAACCTGCAAAAAGGTGTGTTTTTAAATGTCAACAAATACAATAAAGCTAAGTTTTTCTATGAGAAATTAGGCTTTACCATCACAAAAGATGAAGTAATTGACATCGGAAACAACTATATAATGGACGATTATGTAATGGAGTTAAATTTTTAAAACTTAAAACTTTTGTAATAATTCTTAACAGATATAAGAATCAGGACCGAAAAAAAGAGTAGCAATAATTCGCTAAATATATTTAAATGCGATTGAAATAAGCCAATTGTTCTTAAAAAAATAAAACATAAAATCGCAAAACCAGTTATTAAAATCGAAAATTTATCTCCTTTGTAATAAAAATAAATTAGCGGAATTGAAATAATAAAACCAAATAATGATAAGGTGTTGTAACTGTTTTCTTCTGATGAAAAGGCAGTTGTAAGTAAAAAAAAAGATGAAATTAGGATGAAAAGAAATCCAGGAACAAACGAATAATTCATACTATTAGCTTGTTCAGCCAAATCTAATTTGTATAAGTGCTCGTTGATTTCATTGTCTGAAAAACCATCTCTTTTTAAAAGCTCTACAGCAATTTTTTTAGAGTAATTTCCTTTAACGTAACCGTCAATTTCTTTTTCAATGTCTTTTCCTCTGTTCATTTATCGGTTTCTCTTATCGTAATTTCTACTTCCGTAATTGGTTTTTTTGTCGCGTAATATACTTGCGTCTTCGGTTTTACTTGAAGGTTCAATAAGTGTATTTAGTTCAATAATTTCTTTTTCCGTTAATGGACGGTATTTTCCAACAGGAACATCTAAAGTAATATTGATAATTCGGATTCTTTTTAATGAAGTTACTTCGTAATCCAAATATTCACACATTCTACGAATTTGTCGGTTTAAACCTTGCGTTAAAACAATTTTAAACACAAACTGACTTACTTTTTCTACTTTACATTTTTTTGTAATGGTGTCTAAAATTGGCAAACCGTTACTCATTTGTTTAATAAAAGTATCAGTAATAGGCTTGTCAACCGAAACAATATATTCTTTTTCGTGATTGTTTCGCGCACGTAAAATTTTGTTTACAATGTCGCCATCATTCGTCATAAAAATCAATCCTTCACTGGCTTTGTCTAATCTTCCAATAGGAAAAATACGTTCCGGATAATTGATGTAATCTACAATGTTGTCTTGGATGTCTAGATTAGTTGTACACTCAATTCCAGCAGGTTTATGGAAAGATAAATAAATAGGTTTTTTATTCGCATTAGTCACTAATTTGCCATTGACACGAACTTCATCACCAGGTGCGACTTTCGTACCCAATTCCGGACTTTTGCCATTAATCGTAATTCTTCCTTCTTCTAATAATCGGTCGGCTTCTCTACGAGAACAAAATCCTGATTCGGATAAAAATTTATTTATGCGTACTAATTGTTCTTCCATTTGGCAAAGATATGGGAATTTATTAAGTTTACTAAAAAAATCATGAGGGTTTTGATGGCTACTTTTTTTCTACTTCTCTTTTTTTGTTCTCCTGCACAGAATGAAGTTAAAAATTCGTCTTTTAAATTCGATAATCATTCCATTGTTATGGTTTTTTTAAAAGAAACTCCTAAAGAAATTTCAAGTGAATTTGAAGCTTTTTTAAATGAAAATTCAGCTAGTTTAAAAAGAGCAATTTCTATTTCAGATGAGAAAATAGATTTTTTATCTAAAGAAGCACTTCGTATTTCAAAAAGTGATTATTATGTTCAAAAACTAAGAAGGATATATCAAGTTGAATTTAATATTCAATCTGATAATTTGGCTGCTTTTGTCGAAAAATTAAATGCTTTTCCTGAGGTCGAATTTTGCTATGAAATGGACACTTTTCCTATAAAACCACCAACAGATATTGCGCCTGCTACAACAAATTTTGAAGTGAATCAAACTTATTTAGGACCAAATCCTGGAATCAATATGCAATATGCTTGGAATTTAGGTTTGTCAGGAACTGGAATTAAAGTTAGAGATATAGAATACGGTTTTAATAGTAACCACGAAGAACTTAATTCTGTAAATGTGTCCATCGCTCCTGGAATGACAATTAGTAGCGCAGCAACATCCGCTTATACAGAACATGGAACCTCAGTTTTTGGAATCTTAATGGCTGATAAAGGAAGTTATGGTGTTTCCGGATTGGCTTATGGTGCTCAAGAAATGATTTTATTTCCTGAATGGCAACAATCTGGCTACAATAGAGTTTTTGCAGTTTCTCAAGCTATTCAAAATTCGCAACCTGGAGATGTAATTATCTATGAGATGCAAGCGTATGATGCAAGTAGTAACTTAATGCCAGCTGAATATGATTTGACGGTTTGGAATTTAACCAAAGCGGCTACAGATGCTGGAATTATAGTTGTGGAAGCTGCGGCAAACGGAACTAGGAATTTAGATAGTCCAACTTATGCATCTTATATGAATAGAGGGAATTCAGGTGCGATTTTAGTTGGAGCGGGAACGTCAGACTTAAACCATGAGAGAATAAATTATAGTAATTTTGGATCAAGAGTGGACTTGCAAGGTTGGGGACAAAATGTTTTTACATCCGGATTTACGGGTTCTTATATTACAATTGGCGGTGATCTTAATCAAGCTTATACCAATTTTGCCGGTACGAGTTCGGCTACGCCAATGGTTGCTGGATGTGTAGTTGTCTTACAGTCTTATTATCACAATTTAACAGGAAGTTTTTTGTCGCCGTTAGAAATGAGAAATTTACTAATCAATACCGGCATTCCTCAGGGAAATCCAGCAACTGGACATATTGGACCATTGCCAAACATGCAAGCGGCACTTCATGCCATTGATACAATGTTAAGTGTTCAGAATTTTGAAGGTTTTTCTGCAGAATTTTTTCCAAATCCGTCAGATGAAAAATTAAATTATGCTCTTTCCAATATAGAAAATTCAAAAATTGATTTTCAGTTTTTCGATGTTTTGGGGAGAATCATCAAGCAAGTTGAAAGGTCAACATCTCAAGGAACATTAGATATAGCTGATTTACCTACTGGAATTTATATTCTAAAAGTAAAAAGTAGCGAAATTGAATTTACAAAAAGGATAATTAAAAGATAAAAAAAATCCCGACTTTCATCGGGATTTTTAATATTACATTTTAGCGAAAATTTTCTCCATTTTTTCTCTTTCTTCGTCAGCTAAAACACTGTCAACTAAAATACGTCCACTGTGCTCATCTGTTAAGATTTTCTTTCTACCAGCAATTTCCATTTGAGTTTGTGGTGGAATAGTAAAAAATGAACCAGCTGAAGCGCCACGCTCAATAGACACTACCGCTAAACCATTAATTACACTTCCTCTAATTCTATCGTAAGCTGCTAATAAACGTTCTTCAATTTTACCTCTGAACTCGTTAGATTTTTCAATTAAGAAATTCTCATCTTTTTCAGTTTCAGCCATAATATCACTTAATTCCGCTTTTTTGTGCTTCAAGTGATTTTGCTTTCCTTCTAATTTTTCTTTAGTTTGAGCAATAATTTCTTTTTTGTTCTCTAAAGAAACTTTCATTTCTTTAATGTGTTTTTCAGCCAATTGAATTTCTAATTCTTGAAACTCAATTTCTTTAGATAAAGAGTTGAATTCTCTATTGTTACGCACATTTTTTTGTTGCTCAGTATATTTTTTGATTGAGGCTTTATAATCATCAATATTATTCTTTTTTTCTTTTGCTTGATGATCAATCGCACTTAAGTCTTCGTTTAATTTTTCTAAACGCTTAGATAATCCTGCCACTTCATCTTCTAAATCTTCCACTTCTAAAGGTAATTCACCTCTAACGTTTCTAATTTCGTCAATTTTAGAATCAATTAATTGTAAAGCATACACTGCTCTTAACTTTTCTTCTACGCTTAGTTCTTTTGTATTTGCCATATTGTTAAAAATATTTAACGGGATTTGTATTTAATTCTGATAAAATGATTGCAAAATTAGTGATTTTTTCTTTAAGAAAGTCAACAATATAGTTTTTTGTATACCTTTCACTTTCAAAATGTCCAATATCTGCTAAAAGTAGTTGGTTTTCGGCTTCGTAAAACTGATGATATTTTAAATCGGCAGTTAAAAAAGCATCAGCACCAGCTGAAATTGCATTTTTTATAGCAAAACTTCCACTTCCACCTAAAACGGCAACTTTCTTAATTTAAGAAGGTAAAAACTGACTATGTCTTATTCCGCCACATTCCATTTTGTCTTTCACAAATTGTAAAAAGTCCTTAGGTTGCATAGGTTTTTCTAATTCGCCAATCATTCCTAAACCAATATTTTGATGTGCATTTTCAGTTTGATAAATTTCATAAGCTACTTCTTCATATACATGATTCGAAAAAAGCGCTTTTAAAATTTTATTTTGTAAATGTTTTTCAAAAGTAACTTCAATTTTTATTTCTTTGGACTCTACAAATTCAAAACGATCACCATATTCTGGATTACTATTTTCATTCCCCATGTAGGTTCCAATACCTTGGCTGTTAAAACTGCAATTTTCATAATTTCCAATATTTCCTGCACCAGCATCAAATAAGGCATTTCTTAATTTTTCGGCATTATCTAGTTGGGTATATGTAACAAGTTTTCGAATGAAGTTTTGCTTCGGAATTAAAACCTTTGTATTAATCAACCCCAAAGCATCACAGAAAATTTTATTTACACCATTTTGATGATTATCTAAAGCGGTATGAACAGAATAAATGGCAATATCATTTTTTATGGCTTTGATAATTGCTCTTTCTACATAGTTTTTTCCAGTAATTTTTTTCAATCCAGAAAACAAAATAGGATGGAAGCAAACCACTAAATTACATTTTTTTGCAATAGCTTCATCTATAACTTCTTCTAAAGCATCATGACAAACTAAAATTCCAGTAATAGCGTTGGTATGACTTGTTAAAAGGCCAACATTGTCAAAATCTTCAGCATAAGCTAATGGCGCTAATTGCTCCAAATGTTTAGTTATTTCAGATAATTGCATGAGTTTTTTATAATTTTATATTTTCAAAGATAAAAAAACTTATTTTCGTACTATGAAATTATTAAGAAAAATACTTTTTCCCATCGGATTTATTTATTGGCTAGTCACTTTTATTAGAAATTGGCTGTACGATGTGGGTTTCTTTAAAAGTAAAAGTTATAATTTACCCGTTATTGCTATCGGAAATTTAAGCGCTGGCGGAACTGGGAAAACACCACACACCGAATACTTAATCCGATTATTACGCGATAATTTTAAAGTTGCGGTTTTGAGTCGTGGCTACAAAAGAAGTACAAAAGGTTATGTTTTAGCAAATGAAACTATTTCTGCAGCTGAATTAGGTGATGAATCGTATCAAATTTATTCAAAGTTTCCTGAAGTTGCGGTAGCAGTTTGTGAAGATAGACAAACTGGAATTGAAAACTTGATTTCTAACATAAATCCTGATGTGATTTTATTAGATGACGCTTTTCAACACAGAAAAGTAAATGCTCAATATTATATTTTATTAACAGCTTACGAAGATTTGTTTTCGGATGATT
>MGWJ01000061.1 GCA_001800945.1 Flavobacteria bacterium RIFCSPLOWO2_12_FULL_31_7 | reverse complement strand
ACGAACCTTTCCCAGATATTATCTTTTTGGATATAAATATGCCAATTATGGATGGATGGGAATTTTTAAAGGCGCTAGAAAAATATCCATTTAAAGATGATTTAACCATTTATATGGTTTCCTCTTCCATAGATCCGACTGAAATTAAAAAATCTAAAAAATTCAAAACGGTAAAACGCTTTATTTCAAAACCAATTTCGGCAAATGATTTCTTAAAAAACTTAAACAAGTAATACTATTTCCACTTAATAGATTCGATAATTTGCTTCATATCATTTTTGATATAATCTGCAGCAGGAAGAATGGAATCAAAATTAGGCTTCGAATAAAAATACATACTTGCAGTTATGAAATTTTTAGTGCTATCAGTCGCATAAAACTGTGCATTTGTAGCTGCATTTCCTCCAACTTGGTAAAACATTCCGTACACTTTTCTTTCTGTATTTACATAGGGTTGCTCCGCAATATCATTAGCCTTAATAGCATGTTCGTAAGTTAATTTCTGTGCATCCGTCAATAATGTATTTAAATTTCCGTGTACTGATTTATAAGTCAGATAAACAGTCGCTTTCATTTTTGGATAATGAATTTCCAATCCACAATCAGAAGTGGCTTTTATTTCAGCTAATTCATTTTTATCGAAATCAAAACCGCAAGAATTGCTATATCTCATATATTTCGCTGGCGGATATTCTAAACTTAATTGCCCTGCTGGCTTAGGTATTTTCTCATCGCCACAAGAAAGTAAAGAAAGACATAAAAGGGTAAAAAAAATGGAACTTTTCATTATTGGTATATTGTATTAAAAAAGAACATAGAAAACAGAAAAAGACAAATTATCTTTTAAGCTATCCTCTATATTCTTCAATTATTTGTAATCTAATTGGTAAAGACTAAAAATTACTCTAGCGAATCAAAATCCACATCTTTTGAGCTTGGCGGATTGGTAGTTGGTGCTTTCGATAAATCAGAATCTTTTTTCGTATTTAAGAAAGTGAATTCTGTTACCTGAATTTCAGTAGTGTATTTAATTGTACCATCTTCAGCAGTCCATTGACGAGATTTAATACGACCTTCAATGTAAATTTTATCTCCTTTAGATAAATATTTTTCACATAATTCTGCCGCTTTATTTCGCACCACAATATTATGCCATTCTGTAGAAGTGATTTTTTCTCCTGTAGATTTGTTAATGTAAACTTCGTTTGTTGCTAATGGAAAACGTCCAATACAACTTTGCGCATCAAAATAATGCATTTTTACTTCGTCTCCTAAATGTCCTATTAGAATAACCTTATTTAATGTACCGTTCATGGCTTATATCTTTTTACCAAAAATACTAAATATTATTTAGATAGCAATTTTTTCTATAAAATTATGCAACACAATAGGCACAGGCAACTGTAACAACTCCTTAAAAGTGTATCCATTAGTAATAGATTCTTTAATTTCAATCGTATAAAATTTTATATTTAAATGTTGGTGCGATAATTTATGTAACACATCATACGAATCAAAATAATGGAAGTACTCAATAGTATATTTAGTATTCAGATGTTCTAAAATTTGATCCGCATCAATTTCTTGTTCTGATTCGATACAAGGAAATTCGTATAAATTTTTCCAAATTCCGTTTTCCGTTCGTTGATTCATCTCATAGTGATCCGAAGCATCTTTTACTAAAATATAATTTAGAAATCGCTTTGTAACTTTAACTTTTTTAGATTTTACAGGCAATTCTGAAACTATTTTCAATTTATAAGCTTCACAACTATCGTTAAAAATACAAACTTCGCAATTTGGACTTTTCGGTACACATTGCAATGCACCAAATTCCATTATCGCCTGATTATGGATATTAGGCTGAGTTAAAGAGAGTACTTTCGTAGCTAATTCTATAAAATATTTCTTAGTTGTATTTTGAGAAATATCATAATCTACATTAAAAACTCGAGATAACACTCTGAAAACATTTCCATCTACCACTGCAACAGGTTCATTGGATGAAAAAGATGCAATTGCTGCTGCGGTGTAAGTTCCAATTCCTTTCAATTTTATTAATTCGTTATAAGAATTTGGAAAAACACCATTATAGTTTTCCATCACAAATTTCGCTGTAAAATGTAAATTTCTTGCTCGAGAATAGTAACCAAGTCCTTGCCAAAGCTTCAAAATTTGTTGTTCATCGGCAATTGCTAAGTCTTTTACGGTTGGAAAAGCATTTATAAAATTAATATAATAGGGCAAACCCTGACTCACTCGTGTTTGCTGTAAAATAATTTCTGAAAGCCAAATTTTGTAGGCATCATTGGTGTTACGCCATGGTAAGTCTCTATAATTTTGGTGGTACCAATGGATAATTTTGGTTGAAAAACTCATAAGAAAATATAAAGCCGTAAAAATAAATCATTTATATGGTTAAATTTTAATTCATTAAGTTTGAATTTGTATTTTTTTAATTCATATATTTGCACACTCAAAAAAATACACATAAAATTTAACACGCAAGAAAATGACGAAAGCAGACATCGTAGCAAAAATTTCAGAAAAATTAGGCCTTGAAAAAGGTGACGTTCAAGCTACTGTAGAATCATTCATGGAAGAAGTAAAAAATTCATTAGAAACTGGTGATAATGTTTACTTAAGAGGATTTGGAAGTTTTATTGTTAAAACAAGAGCTGAAAAAACAGGAAGAAACATTTCTAAAAACACAACAATTAAAATTCCAGCACACAACATTCCAGCATTTAAACCTGCTAAAGTATTTGTTGAAAGCGTTAAAGAAAAGACAGAAGTAACTGTATAATATTATTTATTAATCATAAAAACTACACATTATGCCAAGTGGTAAAAAAAGAAAAAGACATAAGGTAGCTACTCACAAGCGTAAAAAAAGAGCGAGAGCTAACCGTCACAAAAAGAAAAAGTAGTCTAAAAACTACTTTTCTTTGTTTAGAAAAGAATTGACGTTCATTGAATTATGAATTGAATACGATTTTGACCTGTTCAAAACTACCTTCAATTCTATTGGGTATTTTACCTAAATTGTTTAATCCATCCTAGCAATAAGTAGATCATTTGAAATTATTTTTTAAATAAACTTCAAATAATCAAACAAAAATGTTCGGATATAAAAGATACAGCATGAACAAAGAATTAATTATTAGATCTAGTTCAGACGCAGTAGATTTTGCCTTATTAAAAGATGGAAAACTAATTGAATTACACAAAGAAAAAGAGGCTAGCGATAGCAATCAGTTTCAGGTTGGAGATATTTTTATTGCAAAAATAAGAAAACCAGTTGCTGGATTAAACGCAGCTTTTGTGCATTTGGGTCATGAAAAAGATGCTTTTTTGCATTATCATGATTTAGGGCCAAACCTTGGTTCTTTGATGAAATTTATTAAACTTGTAAGCGCAGGTAAAATAAAAGATTATTCACTCAAAAATTTCCTTTTTGAACCTGAAATCAATAAAGACGGCACTATAATGGATATATTAAGTGCCAACCAATCGATTTTAGTTCAAGTTGTTAAAGAACCTATCTCAACCAAAGGACCGAGAATTAGTTCTGAGATTTCTTTAGCAGGAAGATATGTAGTTTTAGTTCCTTTTTCAGACCGAGTATCCATTTCACAAAAAATTGGAGACAGAGCCGAGAAAGATCGATTAAAAAAATTACTACAATCTATCAAACCAAAAGGATTTGGGGTTATTGTGAGAACAGTAGCCGAAGGCAGAAAAACAACTGAGATTGAAAAAGATGTAGAAACATTGTTAGACCGTTGGACTACAATGTGTAAAAAACTACAAACGGCTCATCATCCTTCAAAAGTATTAGGAGAACTTACAAAATCTTCTTCTATGCTAAGAGATATATTTAACGATACTTTTACTAGTATTCAAGTAGATGATGAAGATTTGTATTTACAAACGAAGGAATATTTGCAAGAAATAGCTCCGGATAAAGCCTCTATCGTAAAACACTATCAGTCGAAAGATTTACCGCTATTTGAGAAGTATAATATAGAAAGACAAATAAAAACCTCTTTTGGAAAATCAGTTTCTATGAGTAAAGGTGCTTATTTAATTATCGAACATACAGAAGCTTTACACGTTATTGATGTAAACTCTGGAAACCGATCAAATAAAGCACAAAACCAAGAAGATACTGCCATGGAAGTAAACATGATCGCTGCAGCTGAAATCGCACGTCAGTTACGACTAAGAGACATGGGAGGAATTATTGTGGTCGATTTTATTGACATGCAAAATCCAGACAATAGAAAAATATTGTTTGACTTCTTAAGAGAAGAAATGAGTGACGATAAGGCGAAGCATAAAATCTTGCCTCCTAGCAAATTTGGATTAGTTCAAATTACTAGACAAAGAGTTAGACCTGAAGTTAATATTGAAACAAACGAAGAAAACCCGAACGAAAACGGACAGGTTGAAGCCGCAATTTTAATTATTGACAAAATAGAAGCTAACCTAGAAAATATTATTAAAGACCATAAAAAGGTGGTACTTAATGTACATCCATTTGTGGCCGCATACCTTACAAAAGGTTTTCCATCATTACGTTCAAAATGGTTTTTTGAACATAAGAAATGGGTGAAAATTATACCTCGTGACGCTTACACGTACTTAGAATATCATTTCTTTGATAATCAAGGAAAGGAAATTTTATAAAAAACTAAACCGCTACTCTTCATTGAATAGCGGTTTTTTTTATTTGATTAATAATAAATCTTCAAATTTATATATTCCTGTACCTTCTCCTAAACAACCTCCACTAAGATAGTAACCTTTAGTATAAAACAAATAACTAACCGTTAAATACCTATTGCCAGAAAAAAAATTATCTTTTAAGTAAAGTTTATTATCTCCATTCTTTCTCATAGAATACTTTTTCAAAAAATTTTCAAAAGATAAATTTTCAAATTGCTTTTTTAAATCTTTATCCAACTGAAAAGTAGCAGTTTCTATAAAATCATCTTCATTTAAAACAAAATCATTGTTAATCACTTCATACATAAACTCATTGTAACTATCGAATTTTTTTTTGAAGCTTTTTTCATAAATTTCTAGTAATTCATAAAAATTAGTATGAATAAATTTACCATTATTAAGTTTAGCAAATACTTCAACATCATTATATTTAAGCTTTTTAAAAATCTTACTTTTTGAATCAAACAATTTCTTTTGCTTTATATTTTCCTCACAAGCTAAATCTATTAATTCTTTAGAAATTTTTGACTCTGTTGCCTTTTCATCACAAGAAAACAAGCTAGTAATAACAAAAATATATATAATTACTTTTTTCATTTTTTTTTACAATTTATTTAAGTTCCATTTTATTTTTTTATTTGTTCGCGAAAAAATTCTCCCACAATTCAACAGTTCCTTTTCTGCCATATTTTTTCTTAAACTTCAACACTAAAGTATCTTTATCTTGAGTTGGGTTTTCGGAGTAATATATAATTTCTTTCACATCAAACACAAGATCTTCAGACAACTTTTTAATTTTCAATTCTTTTCTTATTTCCCTAACTGGAATTAATTTATTCTTATTCCATTTATAAATTGCCTGTATTTCACTATCGTTCATATTCCCATAATATTGATAATACATCAAATTACTTTCTGTATTATAACTCAATTCCGTTGAAAACAAACCAAAAGATTTGATAAACTTATTTTCTCTTTCATCAAATTTATAAATCGTATTTTGCCTATTACCATTCACATTTGGCGGACCAAGAAAGAGAATTTCAGTATCTTCATCAGCATTAAAATTCTCAAGGCGAAAATCATAAAGCATCCAGAAATCATATTTGTCAGATTTTATTTTTTGCCATTTACCATTAAACTTATAAAAATCAATAAAACAATTATCTGAATCTCCATAAATATCAAATGCAAAAACGTCTTTTTCATTGATAAATTTCCCAATAACTACCACTCTTGAAGAATCTGAATCCATTACCGAATCTAATGGAATAATTAATTCATCATTTATTGAAATACTTTTATTGTACGAATTCAACAAACTATCCATATTTAGTTTTTTATGAAACTTTAAAATTTCAGTTTCCGAATTTATTTCTGAAGAACTATTTATTGTACTAGGAATACTTTTCGATGAACACGCATAAAAAAACACAATTCCAAAAACAGGAATTATGTTTCTTAAAGATATATTTTTCATTTAATTTAAAATTAATTCCTTTAAACTACTCCAATTCATACTCCAACCTCACGGTAATTCTAGCAGTTTTATTTTTACTAAACGTATCATTATTTCCACCATAACTATCTTCTTCCGTAGAACCTTGACCTGTAATTTGGAAAACACCCATACTCGCTGTTTTTAATTTTCCTAAATCGCCATCCGCTGTATTTACAATTTTTTCTGCACGTTCGTAAGCATCTTTGGTTGCTTTTTCAATTAAACTTTGTTTTAAACTAGCTAAATCTGAATACGTATATTGAATAGAATTGGAAGACAATTCGATACCAGAATTAATCAATTCAGAAGTTTTCCCAGAAACCGCTTCAATACGTTTCATTAAATCGGGATTTTTCTTTGCCGAAAAAGTTATTGTTTGCGAAGCTTCGTACCCATCAAAAACTTGTTCATATTTGGTATTAAATTGGTTTTCGGCATTTTCTATACGAACTTCTCTAAATTTTTTATTGAATTGTACTGCTCCGAAACTAAATTCACTCGATTTAAACCCTTTTCCTAAGAAGAAATTAGATACAATTTTCTGATCAGCAATCATTTTATTGTAGGCTTCTTTAATATCATAACTTTTTGTTGTAAAACTTCCGCTCCACAAAATCTCATCGGATACAAAATCTTTCGTTCCCAAACCAATTACGGAAATGGAATCTAAATTTTCATTTCGCTTTTTAAAAGCTGTACCTAAAATAAATGCAGTTGCGATAACAGCAATTCCGATAATTGCCGACGATTTAACTTTGTCTGTAAATTCCATTTTTAAAGTAGTTTAAAGTTGATTTTTACCTTTGCCACGAAGACACAAAGGCGCGAAGTTTTTTTTAAATCTTCACACAATATCATCATCAATTTATATGCCAAATTTTAACAAAATAATTCTGCAAATCTTTGTATTGACTTTGCGAAACGCTGCGTAATTAACTTATCGCTTTTTTTGAAAAAAACTCGTCATTAATTCCGCACATTCTTTTTCTAAAACTCCAGTGATAACTTCTGTTTTCGGATGTATTTGAGTCCCTAACGTTTTATAACCGCGTTTTTCATCAGAAGCACCAATCACAATTTTAGAAATCTGACTCCAATATAAAGCACCAGCACACATCTGACAAGGTTCTAAAGTAACATATAACGTACAACCTTTTAAATATTTACCGCCTAAAAAATTGGCAGCACTAGTTATCGCTTGCATTTCAGCATGAGCCGTAACATCATTTAGCAATTCTGTTAAATTATGGGTTCTTGCAATGACTGTGTTATTAACTACTATTATAGCTCCAACAGGAATTTCATCTTTTTCAAAGGCCATTTCTGCTTCCTGAAGTGCTTTTTTCATAAAATATTCGTCGGTAAAAATATTTTCCAAATTAAAATTGTTTTGATTTTTTTAAAGCCGCAAATTTTCGAATTTTTCGAATCAAATAAAATGTAAAAAATTAAATTCGACAAATCGCGGCAACATAAACAAATATCTACTACTTGTTCGCTATCAAATTTACAAACATTATTGTATTTTTGTGGCACGAATGGAAAATTTACTTTCAAATATTACGAAGCCAACTGATTTAAGAAAACTTTCTGAAAATCAGTTACCTCAAGTTGCCAATGAACTTCGAGAATTTATCATCGATATCGTTTCTCAAAAAGAAGGACATTTAGGCGCAAGTTTAGGTGTGATAGAATTAACAGTTGCTTTACATTATGTATTTGATACACCGAATGATTTATTAGTTTGGGATGTCGGTCATCAAGCTTACGGACATAAAATTTTAACGGAAAGAAAAGATATTTTTCATAAATACCGAGAAATGGATGGCATTTCTGGATTTCCAAAACGTTCTGAAAGTGTGTATGATACTTTTGGCGTTGGACATTCTTCTACCTCTATTTCAGCAGCTTTAGGAATGGCGATTGCTTCGAAAATTAATGGTGATACAGAAAAACAACATATTGCCGTAATTGGCGACGCATCGATAGCTAGCGGAATGGCGTTTGAAGGTTTAAATCATGCTGGAGTTACCGATGCGAATTTATTGGTGATTTTAAATGACAACGCGATGGGAATTGACCCAAGCGTTGGCGCTTTGAAAGAGTATTTAACCTCGGTAAAAGAAGGAAAAAATCCGAAAGAAAACAACATGATTAAGTCGTTGAATTTTGATTATTCTGGTCCGATTGACGGGCACGATTTACCTAAATTGGTTGCTGAATTACAACGCTTAAAAAAAATAAAAGGCCCAAAATTTTTACACATTATTACCACAAAAGGTAAAGGTTTGTCGTATGCGGAAGAAAATCAACTGCAATTTCACGCGCCAGGAAAATTTGATAAATTAACTGGAAAAATTTTAAAACCTGAAGTAGAAAATTTAGCTCCAAAATTTCAAGATGTTTTCGGACATACTTTAGTAGAATTGGCTACAGAAAATAAAAAAATTGTTGGAATTACACCAGCCATGCCTTCAGGAAGTTCGTTAAAATATATGATGGAAACTTTTCCCGACAGAGCTTTTGATGTAGGAATTGCCGAACAACACGCGGTTACATTAGCTGCGGGAATGGCTACGCAAGGGTTGACTGTTTTTTGCAATATTTATTCGACATTTTTACAACGTGCCTACGACCAAGTGATTCATGATGTGGCGATACAAAATTTACCCGTTATTTTTTGTTTAGACCGAGCAGGTTTTGTAGGTGAAGATGGCGCTACACATCACGGATTATTTGACATTGCCTATATGAATTGCATTCCGAATATGCTGATTTATGCTCCGCTGAATGAAATTGATTTACGCAATATTTTATATACTTCTTCGTTAGGCTTAAACCATCCGATTTCGATTCGATATCCTAGAGGAAAAGGTGAAATTATAGATTGGAAGCAACCTTTTTCTAAAATTGAAATTGGAAAAATTAAAACTTTACAAAACGGAAATAAAATTGCGATTTTATCAACAGGAACTATTGGCAATACTGTTTCAAGAGCGATTGCAAATACAGGAAAACCTGAAAATTATTCGCATTTTCATGTGGGTTGGATTAAACCTTTGGATATTGAAAAATTAGCAAGTATTTTTGCCAACCATTCTACAATTGTAACCGTAGAAGAAGGCACATTAAATGGTGGATTAGGAAGTATAATTAATACTTTTGCCACACAAAATAAACATAAAAACGAAATTATAAATTGCGGAGTGAAAGATGAATTTATAGAACACGGAACCGTAAAACAATTGTTTGAATTCACCCATTTAGACACCCTAAGTTTAACCCAATTATTTATTGACCTAAATCATGATTAAAAGAATTTTATTTTTAACCCTATTAGTTTTCTCAACGGTCGCTTTCTCACAAATTGTTAGAACAGAGAAACCGGATTCTATTTCCCACTGGAAAAAAGTAAATAAAGTAGGTATTGATTTCACACAAATCACTTTCGTAAACTGGTCTGCCGGTGGAAACAACTCAATTTCAGGACTAGCGAAAGGGCAATTCATTAGAAATTACTTAAACGACAATAAAAAATGGGACAACGAATTAATTGTTCGTTACGGGATTAACAAACAAGAAAGTCAAGACGTTAGAAAAACAGACGATCAAATTAATTTAAACTCCACATTAGGTTACAGACGTGATACAATTTCTAACTGGTATTATGGTGGAAAATTTAGTTTTTTAACGCAATTTGCCAACGGATATAGCTATCCAAATGTAGATCAAGCGATTTCAAAACCTTTTGCACCTGCTTATATTTTCTTAGGAATTGGTGCCGAATATTCTAGAAAAGATTTAGGTTTTAACATTTATCTATCGCCATTAACACAAAAAACTACTTTAGTTTTAGATAGAAGATTATCTAATAGTGGTGCTTTTGGAGTAGATAAAGCCATTTACGATGAAACAGGTACCATAATTCTAAAAAACGGAAAACGCCATAGAACAGAATTAGGAGCCTTAATTAATAGTCAGTACAAAACCAAAATCATGACTAATATCAATTTAGATACTAGAGCTACTTTATATACTGATTATTTAAAAGATTTTGGAAATATTGATGTAGATTGGCAACTTAGACTAGAAATGGTTGTAAACAAATATGTGAGAGCTAATATTGGTACCCATTTATTGTATGACAACGACATCAAAAATAAAAGAGAAGTCGATGGTGTTCAAATTACAGAAGGACCTAGAGTGCAGTGGAAACAAATTTTAGGAATTGGCTTAGAATATACTTTTTAGAAAGAAACTAATTATTCAATGTCACACTGAGCGGAG
>MGWJ01000060.1 GCA_001800945.1 Flavobacteria bacterium RIFCSPLOWO2_12_FULL_31_7 | reverse complement strand
GTAATTCCGATTCTGTGACGCAACACATCGTGAACTACGGCGCGAACGTCTTCTGGAATTACATAACCTCTGCGTTTGATGAAGGCGTAACATTTCGCGGCTAACGCTAAATTGATACTTCCACGAGGCGAAGCTCCAAAACTAATTAAAGGTTTTAAACTTTCTAATCGGTATTTTTCTGGATAACGCGTGGCGAAAACAATATCTAAAATATATTTTTCGATTTTCTCATCCATGTACACTTCTTTTACAATTTCTTGTGCTTTGATGATTTGAGCAATACTTACTACAGGATTGATTGTTGCAGCACTTTCTTTTAAACTGTTACGAATAATTAGTTGTTCTTCTTCCATTTTCGGATAATCGACAATAGTTTTTAGCATAAATCGGTCGACTTGCGCTTCAGGTAACGGATACGTTCCCTCCTGCTCCACTGGATTTTGTGTCGCTAAAACTAAAAACGGATTATCTAATTTATATGTAGTTTCACCAATGGTAACTTGTTTTTCTTGCATTGCTTCTAACAACGCCGATTGCACTTTGGCTGGCGCTCTGTTAATCTCATCTGCTAAAACAAAATTGGCGAAAATTGGTCCTTTTTTTACAGTGAATTCATTTTCTTTGAAGTTGTACACCATCGTTCCAACAACATCCGCTGGTAACAAATCTGGTGTAAATTGAATTCTGTGAAAACTTCCGTGAACCGCTTTAGAAAGTGTATTAATCACTAAGGTTTTGGCTAAACCAGGCATTCCTTCTAACAAAACGTGACCTTGACCTAATAAACCAATCAATAAACGTTCAATCATGGATTTTTGACCCACAATGACTTTGCTTAATTCGGAAGTCAATAAATCTATAAAAGCGCTTTCTCTTTCAATTTTTTCATTAATGGCGCTTATGTCGATGCTGGTATTATTTTCTTGCATTTTGTTTGGATTAATTTGAGTGTAAATTTTAAAAAAATACTTTAACAATGCAAGTTGGTATTTAAAAATATTTTTTGTTGTTAATTGTCCGTTAAATTATAAGGAAAAGGTGTAATTTTAGTGAAAAATTAAGAAATACTCACTAATTTTAATAAAATTTTACAACTATGTCCATACCAACATCATCAATTATTGCCGGAACTATGAATTGGGGCGAATGGGGAAAAAATTTCAACACGAATGAAATTCAACAACTCATTGCAACCTGTTTATCGGAGAACATTTGTGCGTTTGATCACGCCGATATTTATGGTGGCTATACAACAGAAGCTGCTTTTGGAAACGCTTGGAAACAAATGAATGTAGATAGAGAAAATGTTCATTTTATTACGAAATGTGGGATCAAATACGTTTGTGACCAAAGAGATTACGGCATTAAACATTACGATTATAGCAAACAACATATTATCGCCAGCGTAGAAAATTCGCTAAAAAATCTAAAAACAGATTATATTGACGTACTGTTATTGCACCGACCAAGTCCGTTAATGCAAACCGAAGTGATTTCAGATGCGATTACGGAATTAAAAATTTCTGGGAAAATTGTACATTTTGGATTATCAAACTTCACACCTTCTCAAACTGATTTAATTCGAAAATATACCGCAGTAACATATAATCAAATTCAGTTTTCGGCCACACATTTACAACCGATGCTCAATGGAGAAATAGACTATATGCAATTACATGGCATCAAACCTATGGCATGGAATCCGTTAGGATCTATTTACAAAGAAGACGTTCCACAAACCATTCGATTGAAAGAATTGCTGCAAAAACTTACCTTAAAATATAATTTACCTGAAGATATTTTGCTTTTAGCTTGGGTTTTAAAACATCCGGCACAAATTAAACCTGTTGTGGGAACAACTAGTGTAGAACGCATTAAAACTTTGAAAAAACTACAAAATTTCGAACTGGAAATGGAAGATTGGTTTGCCATTTGGACCGAAAGTATTGGAACTAAAATTCCATAAAAATGATTAATAAATTTTCTGAAAATATTTGTCACACTGAGCGGAGTCGAAGTGTATGCTTTACACAAAATATATTTTAAAAAGGTCTTCGACTCCGCTCAGACTGACAGAAATGAACTTTAAATTAATTTCATCAAATAAAAAATGATTAATAAACGGCTTCTTGTAAAAAATTTATTGGCGCATAATAACGAAAACAGTTTTTATGATAAAAAACGCCAATTGAATTTACATACAAAAGAAGGAAAAGGAAAATTTTTAAAACACATTTGTGCCCTTTCTAATTCCAATCCGTTTAACAATTCGTACATTGTGGTTGGTGTGGAAGACGATGATAATGAAATTGTAGGAGATGATTTTTTTGACGATAGTCGCATTCAAAATTTAGTGAACGCCTATTTAGAAAATCCTCCAAAAATTACGTATGATAACATTCAATTTCCTAATTTACCTAAGGAAAAAGTAGTAGGTTTAGTAACCATAAAACCCAAAAACAAAGTTTCCTATTTCAAGAAAAACATTTATACCATTTATTCCGGAAACACGTTTATCCGAATTGGGAGTAACACTTCGCCCACCGAAGAAAAAATTTCTCTTTCGAAATCTAATGTAGAAACCGTAATTAGTATTGAAAATAATTCGCGAAATAACATCAAACATACTTTAGATGGTGTATTAGATTTTATTACCGTTCGACATAAAGATTTGGACAATCAATATCAAGTTTTTAAAGAAAATTTTGTGGTGTGTTGGGCAGGAAAAAAAAATATGGTGCGAAATGAAACGTATTATTCTCGCGTAGATATTGAATTAGTGAACGAACAAATTAAGCTATTTTATTCTAATCAAGATGAAGTGATAATTAGTTACGATGAAGAAAGTTTTACGATTACAGAATATGTAAAATTAGGTTTGAATGACAAAACCAGTTATTATCCTTTAGAAAAGTTAACCTTCTATTTCTATGATAACGGTTATTACAAAATGGAAACTCAAATGTTGTTTGAACCGCCACAATACAACAAAAAATTATTGCATCATATTTATAATTCGGTATTAATTACGATTCAAAAATTACATAAAAACAAAGAAGTATCCGAAAAAGAGGTATTAAGAATTCCTCATACCTTAATGATTTGTTATTTAAATGATTTTAAAGAAGCCAAGCACAAATTAATTGAAGCTAAAAGTGTTCTAAAAACGTATAAAAACCCGTTAGTATACCTTTATTTTAAAGATAGTTTACGAATTTTAAGAAAGATGAAGTATAATTAAGTATCAATGTCACACTGAGCGAAGTCGAATTGTCTTCTTGTAAAACTTTTTTTGAAAAGGTCTTCGACTCCGCTCAGATTGACAAAAAGTATATATGACTAATTTTTTTCACTCAAAAACTCAATATCTTCTAACAACTGCGTTAAGTTTTGTTCGCCTTTTACCTTTTTATCGATGTTTAAGCCGTTGTAAAAACCTCTGATTCTTCCTTTTTGATCGACTAATACGAAATTTTCTGTGTGCACCATATCGTACATTTCTTCTGGTTTTCCCGTTTTCACCACCAAATACGATTGACGTGCGATTTTATAGATTTCCCTTTGATCACCGGTGACTAAGTTCCATTTGGAATCGATTACGCCTTTTTCTTTGGCATAATTTTTTAAGACCTCAACCGTATCTTCATCAGGAAAAACAGAATGAGAAAGCAATTTCACTTTTGGATTATCTTTAATTTTATCTTGTAACCAAACCATGTTATCGGTCATTTTCGGGCAAATCGTCTGACAAGTGGTAAAAAAGAAATCGGCTACATAAATTTTTCCTTCGTAATCTTTATTCGTAACCGTTTTTCCATTTTGATTGGTAAAGGCAAATGTTGCAATTTTATGATTATAACCAATATGTTGCACTAAAGAATCCACTAATTCAGGATTTACATCTCTTGGAGTGATTATAGGTAGATTTTTTCTATTGATTAAAGTATAAATAGAAAAAAAAATGGCCACTAATAAACTTATGAAGAAAATTGTAAGAATTTTGTTTTTAAACATCATTAAAAATTTAGTTACAAAAGTATAAAAACTTGGCATTAGAACTAACTTTTTTAACAATTCCTAAAAACTTTTTAGTATGTTTGCGCTACCAAACAAATAACTAACACAATGAAAAACACCTACTTAAGATTATTTTTACTTTTTTCCGTTGTTGGATTTTCCCAATACCATCCGAACACGCCATGGAAAAATCTGAATTCAGATTCAAAAAACGCCAATTTTCAAAACGAAGTAAATGCATTTAATGCTTACTGGGAAAACCATGACAAAAACATCAAAGGAAGTGGACACAAACCTTTTAAAAGATGGGAAAGTTTTTATGAGAATCAACTAAACCCAGATGGAACAATTATTACGCCACAACAACTTTGGGCAGCTTGGCAAGAAAAAAATAATGCCAAAGCAAACAAAAGTGCTGCTGTTTTAGCGCTTCCTCCAAGTAACTGGCAGCCTGTTGGTCCGTTTACACATACAAACACAGGTTCTTGGTCATCAGGTCAAGGAAGAACAAGTGCCGTAGCTATTGATCCTTTAGACCCAAATACCATTTACGTAGGTTCACCAGCTGGCGGAATTTGGAAATCTACCAATTCTGGAACAACTTGGACACCTTTATCTGATGAATTACCTCAAATTGGTATTTCAGGTATCGCAATTGATCATCCGAGTGCCGGGAATTTAACCGTTTATATTGCAACAGGAGATAAAGACTCCAATGATACTTATTCCATTGGGGTTTTAAAATCTGTAAATGGCGGACCTTGGACCAATACCGGTTTAACTTTCACAGGAACTGGAAACTTAGCAGGAGATTTAATTCTTCACCCCACTAACAATCAAATATTATTATGTGCTACTTCCGCAGGTTTATACAGAACTATAGATGGAGGAACAACTTGGACCGTAGAACAAACTGGTGATTTTTCACAAGGGTCGGTTCGTTTCAAACCAAATGATCCAACTGTTGTTTACGCAACCACAAATAATAGATTTTATAAATCAACCAATACAGGTGATTCTTTTACCAATATTACTTCTGGATTATCAACAGCTGCTCAAACAACTAGAATGCTTTTAGATGTTACCCCAGCAGATGGAAACTATGTTTATGTGTTAAGTGTAAAAGCGCCAACAAGTGGTCCACCTGTAGATAATGGTTTATTAGGAATTTATCGTTCTACAAATAGTGGTACAAACTTTACAAAAACTTCTGGAACCACAGATGTTTTAGAATCAAGTCAAAGTTGGTACGATTTGGCTTTAGCGGTATCCAACACCAACAAAGATTTAGTTTTTACAGGCTGTTTAAACGTTTGGAAATCTTCAAACGGTGGAGCAACAGTTACCAAAGTAAACAATTGGAGTAGTCCTACAAGTGCTGCGTACACACATGCTGATATTCATCATTTACAATACATTAATGGAAAATTATTTTGTTTAAGTGACGGAGGAATATATGTAAGTTCAAATAATGGTACAACTTTTACTGATTTAACTGCAGGTTTACAAATTAGTCAATTTTACAGAGTTTCTGTTTCTAAAACATCAGCTGGAAAAATGGTTGGAGGTTTACAAGATAATGGCGGACATGCGTACAGTGACTCTTCTTGGAAAAATTATTATGGAGCAGATGGAATGGATGCTGCTGTGAGTCAGGTAAATAGTAATTTATATTATGGCTTCATTCAATTTGGTTCTTCTTTGTATATTTCAAATACAGCCGGAAATTCTAGCACAGGAAGTGTAGGGTCGCCAGGGGGTATAGATGGAAACTGGATTACGCCTTTAAGAGGTGACAGTCAAGGAAATATGTATGCGGGTTATGATGGCTTATATAAATTAGTAGGCGGAGCTTGGGTACAACAAAACACTAATTCTGTTGGAACTGGAAACTTGGAAATTGTTTCTATAGATCCTTCAAACGATAATATTATTTATGTTGTAAATGGTGCTACATTATACAAAAGCACAAATGCAGGAGTAACTTTTTCTGCTGTTTATTCAGGTTCAACAATTACAAGTGTTACCGTTCATTCTTCTAACAGTAATATTGTTTATATCACAACTTCTGGAACAGGAGGACAAGCTATGATTTCTACTAATGGTGGTACTTCTTTCACAAATATAGCAGCTGGTTTACCTGCGATAGCTAAAAACTGTATCGTACACCAAGGAAGAAATACAGAAAATCCTTTATATATAGGTACTTCATTAGGTGTATATTACAAAGATGATTCTATGGCCACTTGGCAACCTTTTGATACTAATTTACCTAACGTTTCTGTAAGAGATTTAGAAATTAATTTAGAAGATGCTAAAATTATTGCCGCAACTTATGGTCGTGGTATTTGGCAATCGGATATTCCAATTCAAATTCCTCCAACAGATGTAAAATTTGAATCTGTAAGCAATCCGGGTATTAATATTAATTGTGGCGCTTCTGTAATCCCACAAATTTTGGTGAAAAATGGCGGTTCAAATACGATAACTAATGTAACAGTAAATTATACTGTAGATGCTGCGCCGTTCGTTTACAATTGGTCGGGAAGTATAGCTGCTTCAGCCAACCAAACTATAGATTTACCAGCAATAACAACCACTAGAGGCGTTCATGA
>MGWJ01000059.1 GCA_001800945.1 Flavobacteria bacterium RIFCSPLOWO2_12_FULL_31_7 | reverse complement strand
TTAAAGGCGATGTAAAATCCAACGAAAAAGCAATCGCAGAATGGAGAAACGAATCGGTTCAAGAAAGATTAACACATTCTTTAGTAAAAGGAATTGACGAATTTATTGAAATTGATGTAGAAGAAGCTCGATTAAACGCTAAAAAAGCCATCGAAGTGATTGAAATCAATTTAATGAACGGAATGAATGTAGTGGGTGATTTATTCGGAAGTGGAAAAATGTTCTTGCCGCAAGTTGTAAAATCCGCCAGAGTAATGAAAAAAGCGGTTGCCTATTTACTGCCATTTATTGAAGCAGAAAAAGATTCAACAGCATCGTCATCAGCAGGAAAAGTGTTAATGGCGACAGTAAAAGGCGACGTTCACGATATTGGGAAAAACATCGTTTCTGTAGTTTTAGCGTGTAATAATTTCGAAATCATCGATTTAGGAGTAATGGTTCCGCCAGAAAAAATTATCGAAACTGCCGTAAAAGAAAATGTTGATATTATCGGTTTAAGCGGTTTAATCACGCCATCGTTAGACGAAATGGTGTATTTAGCCAAAGAAATGGATAAATTAAACATAAAAATTCCAGTAATGATAGGTGGTGCCACAACTTCTCGTGCGCATACGGCTGTAAAAATTGCTCCTGAATATGAAGCAACTGTGGTTCACGTAAACGATGCGTCAAGAGCGGTAACTGTAGCTTCGAATTTATTAAATACTGAAACAAAATCAGCTTTTTCAATCGCTTTATGCAAAGAATATGATACTTTAAGAGAAGGTTATTTAAACAGAAGTCGCGAGAAAAATTTCTTAACGATTGAAGAAGCACGTAAAAATAAATTTAAAATTGATTGGGAAAATTATCAGCCTGTACAACCAAATTTTATTGGAACAAAAACTGTTGAGGTAGAACTTTCAGAATTGGTTGACTTTATCGACTGGACACCATTTTTTCAATCGTGGGAATTGTTTGGGAAATTTCCAGCCATTTTAACAGATGAAATTGTAGGCGAACAAGCGTCAGATTTATATAAAGATGCACAAAAAATGTTGTCTCAAATTATTTCTGAAAAATGGTTCACTGCAAAAGGTGTTTTAGGAATTTTCCCAGCAAATACGGTTAATGATGATGATATTGAAGTGAATCTTCCAGCTTCCAGCTTCCAACTTCTGACTTTGAGACAACAATCTCAAAAAACAGTTGGTGCGCCAAATATCGCTTTGGCTGATTTTATCGCTCCAAAAGAAAGTGGAAAACAAGATTATATGGGTTGTTTTTGTGTCACAACAGGTTTTGGTGTAGATGAAAAAGCAGCAGAATTTGAAAGTCAACTAGATGATTACAATTCCATTTTAACCAAGGCATTGGGCGACAGACTAGCGGAAGCTTTCGCCGAATATTTACACTTAAAAGTTCGAAAAGAAATTTGGGGTTATGCTTCAGATGAAAATTTATCAAACCACGAATTAATTAAGGAAGATTATAAAGGAATTCGTCCAGCGCCAGGTTATCCTGCATGTCCAGATCATTTAGAAAAAGCAACATTGTGGCATTTGTTAGATGTTGAAAAAGAAATAGGAGTTAGACTTACAGAAAGTATGGCGATGTGGCCAGCCGCTTCGGTTTCAGGTTATTATTTTGCGAATGAAAAAAGTAAATATTTCGGATTAGGAAAAATTAAAAAAGACCAAATCACAGATTACGCCAAAAGAAGAAATATAAGTATTGAACAAGCCGAAAAATGGTTAGCCCCGAATATAGCAGATTAAAAATTTGTTTAAAGTTTCAAGTTGAAAGTTAACAACCTGTAACCTTAAACCTGAAATAAAAAATATGAAAGTAACGCAACATATAGAAAAAGCCAACGGAAAACCTTTGTTTTCTTTCGAGATTCTTCCTCCTTTAAAAGGACAAAATATTCAATCTATTTTTGATAGTATCGATCCATTAATGGAATTCAACCCTCCGTTTATTGATGTGACTTATCATCGTGAAGAATACGAATTTAAAGAATTACCAAGCGGTTTATTACAAAAGAAAATCGTAAAAAAACGCCCAGGAACAGTTGGAATTTGTGCTGGAATTCAGAATAAATATAATGTAGATGCGATTCCTCATATTTTATGTGGTGGCTTTACGAAAGAAGATACAGAGAATTTATTAATCGACTTAGATTTCTTAGGAATTAATAATGTAGTGGCGCTTCGTGGTGACGCAGTGAAAAGTGAAATTTACTTCAAACCAGAAAAAGAAGGTCATGCTTTTGCATCCGAATTGGTTTCTCAAATTAACGATTTAAATAACGGAATTTATTTAGATGCCGATTTGCAAAATTCATCTCAAACGGATTTTTGTATTGGTGTGGCGGGTTATCCCGAAAAGCACATGGAAGCGCCAAGTTTAGATAGCGACATTCATTTCTTAAAGCAAAAAATTAAAAACGGAGCAGATTATATTATCACGCAAATGTTTTTCGATAATAAGAAATTCTTCGATTTTGTAGATAAATGCCGAGCAGCCGGAATTACCGTTCCAATTATTCCAGGATTGAAACCTATTGCAACCAAAAAACAATTGAATTTAATTCCGCATCGATTCAGTTTAGAATTACCAGACGATTTAATTATGGAAGTGGTTAAAGCAAAAGATAATGAAGCGGTAAAACAAATTGGAATTGAATGGTGTATTCAACAAAGCGCAGAATTGGTGGCAGCTGGAATACCAGTCTTGCATTATTATTCAATGGGTAAAGCTGAAAATATTAAAGCAATTGCCGGAAAAATATTTTAATAATTCAATTTATTTTTAATTTAATATGTTGATTTATAGTTAGTTGAGATGTGTTTTTTGGCGATTTTTTAAGCTTTATAACGATTAAATTATTGTTGATTTATGGATTTAGTTATTTTCGTGGCTGTTAATTAAAAATACAACATCATGAAAAGAATTATACTAGTTTTAATATTGAGTTTATCGTTTCAATATGGATTTTCAAATGATAGAGATGAAGTTTTAAATCGTGCTAGAGAATTAAAAGATAGTAAAAATTATAATCAAGCTATAAAAGAATATGTTTCTTATATTAAGTTATTTAAAAACGAAGCAGTCAATTTAAAAGATATTTATTTTGAAGTTGCCAATTGTTATTTTCTAAACAAAAATAATTTTATGGCGTTTAAAGTGATTAAAGAAACCATTTCAAGATATGGCGCTACTAAAGAAGATTTAGAAAAGAGTACTATTTTAGATAAAAAATTATTTGAAGTCGCTTGGGCTGATATTTTTCCAGAATATACTGCCTTAAGAAAACAGTTTGTAAAACGACTAAATAATGTAGATATTTACGTGGAAAATAACACCGTGGAGTTAAAAACAAAGTAAAATTTGTTTTAATTTCAAAAGCCTCATTAAGTTTGTAAGAATTTAATGAGGCTTTTTTGTTTTTTTATTCAAACCGAATTTTTATCATATTGTTGTGATTTTACTTGATATGTTAATTTTTATGTAAAAACAGAAAATTATAACTAATAATATTGACGAATAGTTAGTATATGTTGTAAAATACAATGCTTCAATCTCTATAAATAGGACTTTTAGGAGGTTTCATGTTTGGCGAATTGGAATTATATTTTTAACTTTAAGAATGTAATCCAATAATCCTCGTGCATTATGAAAAAAATTATCTTCCTATTCGTTATGTTATTTGTAGGTCAAGTAACTATTGCAAAAGACAAAGATTTACTTTTGAAAGAAGCGAGGCAATTTGCTCTAGATAAAGATTATAATGCCGCTATTAAATCCTATAAAGCTTAAGTGAAATTAGCTAAAAATGAAGATTTAAAAGAAGTGTATTTTGAATTTGCTAATTGTTATTATAAAAATAACGATACAAAAATGGCCGTAAAAACCCTAAAAACATCAATTAAAAAATACGGACTAACAGAAGAAGATTTGATTTACAGTCAAGTATTAGATGTTAAACTGTCTGATATTACAATTGCTGAATTATATAATGATTTCACTAGATTAAGAAACAGATATGTAACATATCAAGAAAGAAATTAAACTAGTACTGTGTTAATTGTTTTAAAATCTCTTCGTAAATTTATGAAGAGATTTTTTTTGCAAACTATTCAAATGATTGATGTTGAATTAGATTATAAGAATTAACATAGGGTCTAATTCTTAAATCAATATTATTTTGTTTTTTCTCTAAAAACTTTTTCTAAATTATTTCCTAAGTCTGAAATTTGAGCGTCTTCTACAATTTTTCCTTTGTGAATAATGATAATTCTGTCGCAAATAGCTTCCACTTCTTGCATAATATGTGTAGATAAAAATACGGTTTTGTCTTTACCAATATTTTTTATTAATTCTCTAATTTCCACTAATTGGTTCGGATCTAAACCAGTTGTGGGTTCGTCTAAAATCAATACATCTGGATTGTGAAGTAAAGCTGTAGCTAAACCTACACGCTGACGGTAACCTTTAGAAAGTTCGCCAATTTTTTTATGACATTCCGGAGTTAAGCCAGTCAATTCAATTACTTCTTGAATACGAGTTTTGTTTGTTTTATGAACATCCGCACTAAATTCTAAATACTCACGAACATATAAATCCAAATACAAAGGATTGTGTTCCGGCAAATAACCAACCGATTGTTGTACGTTTTTTGGTGCAGTAGTAATGTCAAAACCATTAACATTGGCTTCACCTTTATCAGCCGTTAAATAAGTTGTCAATATTTTCATTAATGTTGATTTTCCAGCGCCATTCGGACCTAAAAAACCTACAATTTCGCCTTTGTTTACAGAAAAACTTACGTTATCTAACGCTTTTTGACTTCCGTAAGTTTTGGTAATATTTTTTACTTCTATTGACATATTCTTGTTTTTAACAAAAATAATAAAATAATAGGAGTTGGATATAAATAATTTAATTTTTATTGATTTTTATGTGCTTGCCACGAATTCTCGAATTATTTTTTTTTTGAATTTTAAATTTGTTCATCTGCGATGATATTTCGAAATAATTCGAATGGTTATAAAATTAATTTGTGGATTCGTGGCTAAACTATATTTTTCTAAATCATTTTTCTTAATAAATTAAAACAATTCTTAAATAGATAAATTTAAGTTAATATTGATATTGCTGTTTACTTTTTTAGTATATTTGTTAAACAAAATTTTGAATATTATGGCTGCACCAAAAAAAAAGAAAGTAATTACAGAAGATTTAATTGTTTCTGCATACACAGATTATTGTTTAACACATGGGAAAAAACCAAATTCGGTTTATGAATTTGTCAAGCAAAACGCAATGGAAGAAAGCGATTTTTACCAGTTTTTTGCTTCTTTTGAGTTTTTAGAAAAGCAATATTTTGTTTCGATGTTTGCTTACAGTTTAGAACTATTAGAAAAAAACGAAGCCTATCAATCGTATGAAAGTGCAGATAAGTTATCAGCTTTTTATTTTACTTTTTTCGAAATGGCAACGGCAAACAGAAGTTTTGTAATTTACTTATTAAAACAAGACAAAAATCCAATGAAAAACTTAGGGAAGTTATCGAGACTTCGTGAAGTATATTTGGATTATGCCTTAACTATTTTAGAAAAACCAATTAAAATAGAGCAAGAAACGGTAGTGAAAATTCAAGATAAAGTGTTGCAAGAAGCATCTTGGTTGCAATTTCTTTCAATATTTAATTTTTGGATGAATGATGAATCTCCAAATTTTGAAAAAACAGATGTTTTCATAGAAAAATCAGTAAAAGCAAGTTTCGATTTAGCCTACAATATTCCAACTCAAAGTATTGTTGATTTTGGAAAATTTTTATGGAAAGAACAAATGAATGGCATGTTTTCCAAATCATAAATTCAATAAAAAATAATGAAAAAAATAGACAGTATTCCAACCGGAAAAATGGAGCGTGTAACAAAATTGGTTACCACTGGAGTGAAAGTTGGAGGAAATTACCTAAAATATTATGGCGAAAAAGTTGTAAATCCGTCTTTAACAAAAGATAAATTACACGAAAATAATGCTTCAGATATTTATGATGGGTTAAAAGAATTAAAAGGAAGCGCACTAAAAGTAGCACAAATGCTAAGCATGGAAAAAAACTTATTACCACAATCTTATGTGGATAAATTTTCATTGTCGCAGTTTTCTGTTCCGCCATTATCTGCTCCTTTGGTTCGAAAAACATTCAAAACGTATTTTAAACAATATCCGGAAGAATTATTCGATAGTTTTTCTCCAGATTCGATAAATGCCGCCAGTATTGGTCAAGTTCATAAAGCGAAAAAAAACGGAAAAGAATTAGCGGTTAAAATTCAATATCCAGGAATTCGTGAAAGTATTAGTTCTGATATTGCTTTAGTGAAACCCATTGCTATCAGAATGTTCAATTTACAAGGCACTTCAGATGAGTATTTTCAAGAAGTTGAAGATAAATTAACAGAAGAAACGGATTATAAATTAGAAATTTCGCAATCGATGAAAGTCATTGAGGATTGTGAGAAAATTGATAATTTACTATTTCCCCATTATTATCCTGAATTTTCATCAGACAAAATCATCACCATGGATTGGATGAACGGAATTCATTTGTCTGAGTTTTGTTCAAGCAATGCTTCTCAAGAACAACGTGATAAAGTAGGACAAACTTTGTGGAATTTCTACATGTACCAAATTCACCAATTGAAAAAATTTCACGCCGATCCACATCCTGGGAATTTTTTAGTGGACAAAAATAACAACTTAATTGCCATAGATTTTGGCTGTATGAAAGAAATTCCAAATGATTTTTATGTGCCGTATTTTGAAGTTTCTACACCAGAATCATTAAAAGATATGGATTATTTTACCAAAAAATTATTCGAATTAGAAATTCTAAAAAAGACTGATTCTCCAAAAGAATTAGAATTTTTTACCAATATGTTTCATGAATTATTAAGTGTATTCACACAACCTATTCAGTCAGATGTTTTTGATTTCGCACAACCCGAATTCCAAGCTCAAATTGCAGCCTTGAGTGAAAAATTTGCCAGCGATAAAACGTTAAGAAAAATGAACGGAAACAGAGGTTCTAAACATTTCATCTATGTAAATCGTACTTTTTTCGGACTTTACAGTTTGATGTTTGAAATCAAGGCAAAAGTGAAAATTAACGATTTTGAAAAATATTTAAAATTAGTATAACAACATTAACTTTATAATTAAAATTATTGCTTAATTGTTTCACCACGAATTATCGAATTGTATAATTTGTTCGTCATTGACGAAAAATTCGAATTAAATCAAATAAAATTTTAAAAAAATTGTGAATTCGTGGCCAAAAAAATATAATATCTATGAAAAACTACTTAATCATTGGCGGAAGTAAAGGTGTTGGCGAACAAATTGTAAAAGAATTATCCGAAAAAGGAAATTTTTGTCATGTCATTTCTCGTTCTGAACCAACATATTCATTTAACGGAAGTTGGTATCAATTAGATGCATTAACAGATGAATTGCCTACAATCGAAGCGATTGATGGTTTGGTGTATTGTTTAGGAAGTATCAATTTGAAACCATTTAATCGCTTAAGTTTAGAAGATTTTAATGCCGATTTAAACGTGAATTTTTTCGGAGCTTTAAAAGCGTTTCAATATTATTTACCAACCTTAAAAAAAACAGAACAAGCAAGTGTGGTGCTATTTAGTACGGTTGCCGTGCAATCAGGAATGCCATATCACGCAAGTATTGCCGCTGCAAAAGGTGCCGTAGAAGGTTTAGTGAAAAGTTTAGCGGCCGAATTTGCTCCGAAAATTAGAGTCAACGCCATAGCGCCATCATTAATTGACACGCCATTAGCAGCTGGAATTCTTCGTTCGGACCAAATTAGAGAAAATATGATTGCAAAACATCCGTTAAAAAGAATTTTAAATCCAACTGATGTTTCCAAAACAGCTTGTTTTTTACTTTCTGAAGATTCAAACGGGATAACAGGACAAATAATTGTTCAAGATAATGGTTTAGTGAGTTTAAGTTATTAAATATTTTATATATTTGTACTAATGTTAGAAAACAAATTAAATACGGTAGCAACTTGGTGGAATTCTTTTCGCTAGGGATTACTGTGTTTTATACATAAATTAGTAAATCCCGAATTTTTCGGGATTTTTTTATTTGAAATAAAATGGAAATTACA
>MGWJ01000058.1 GCA_001800945.1 Flavobacteria bacterium RIFCSPLOWO2_12_FULL_31_7 | reverse complement strand
TCAAAATAATAAGATCAATAGACAGACCAACTGATACTGATGATACTGGAGAGCGTATTTATAAAACACAAAATGATTTTCAAAAGGCTGTTTATGATTATGCAAGATCTAGAAAAAACAGTGTAGTAAATTTAATAGATATGGGAACTCATTTTTTTGGAAAAGAAAAATCTCAAATATTCTTGGATTTCGCCGAAAACAATGACATTATAATTGATCCTGAATTTAAAAGAGATAGCTCAAAATGGAAAAATCTTGTTACTATTAGAGCTAAAATTGAAGGTATTGAGTTAAATGTTGATTATGATAAAATAAATGAAGTTGATGTGGTAATTAAGGATAGTATAATCACAATAAACTCCTTAGAACTAGCAAAACAACTTAGTAAACAGTTTGTTGATA
The DNA here is from genome assembly GCA_001800945.1 of Flavobacteria bacterium RIFCSPLOWO2_12_FULL_31_7. GTDB lineage: Bacteria > Bacteroidota > Bacteroidia > Flavobacteriales > Flavobacteriaceae > Flavobacterium. The sequence goes on along the minus strand of MGWJ01000058.1, from coordinate 6,306 downwards.
AAAATAAAGAATTAGATGAATAATAAAAGTTTAATAGAAAGATTCATCACAATTATCGAAAATGATATAGATAAAAGTTCTATTGAATGTAATGGGAAAGATTTTACTTTTAAAGTAAATGACTCCTCATCAAAAGAAGATATATTATTATTTTTAAATGATTTATTTGTTAATGTTGAAGATTTACTAGCTAATAAAATAAGCCTAAACCTTGAAAAAGTAAAAATTGAAAATGCCTTTTTTTTCTTTGATTTCAAAAGTTTTCAAAGTGGTTATTTGAGTTACAAAAACGTATTTGATGATTCAGATATAGTTATTTTAAAAACAAATAATAAACTTGAAATAAAGTATAAAAATGAAGAAAATATTTTATTACAAAATTACAATATTTATAGAAAGACTATTGACTATTTAAATGGAAATCCATTATTCGCTTCAATTCCAACAACTACTAATGAATTCTTGTTGATTACAAAAGAATTTGGTTTTATTCATATAGGATATAATTTGCATGAAGATAGAACTAAAGATTTTGAAACTTTAAAGCAAGATTTTGAAAGATTGAAATTGCTTTTTGAAAAAAAAGAATTTATTCAATTCTTTAAAGAAAATATAGGAAACATAGGAATTCATCAACATGATATAAAAGATCGTTTTTATTATTTCCTTAAAAACTTAAATTCTCTTTTAAATTTATCAGAGAAAGATTTAGATAATTATATATTGGAATTTAGTTTTGAAAAAATTAAATCGAAATTTAAAGATGAAAGAAATAAATATTTTGAAGGATTAGAGAAAAATATAGAATTAATTAGTAAGCAAGTTGTTTCATTTCCTCTGACTTTTGCTGCTACTGCCTTTGCAAGTTATCAGGTTAAAGATAAGTCATTAATTCTCTTTTTAATTTTCATTGCTTACCTTCTTTACACAATAATTGCTTTTAGAATATTAAAAATAACATCTTATAACATTGAATGTTTAGAATTTGATATAGAAAAAGAGGAAGAATCAATTAAAAATAATTACAGTAAAGTTTATGAAGAATTTAAAACTGATTTTGACAAAATAAATCGTAAAACAAAAAAAATAAAAGATTTGTTACTCTATTTGAAAGCAATATTACTGTCAATGCTTTTTTTGTTTTTTGGATATGTTATTTATCAAATTGTTTTTTTTAAAGCTGATAAACAAAAAGAAATGATTTCAATTCCTATTGACAAAGTTAATTTTATACAAGTTGATAGTGTGAATAACAATTATAATAATCTTAATGTAAAAAGTATTAGACTAACCAATCATAATACAAAAGATTCAGTTAACAATCCATCAGAGGAAATAAAGATAGGTTCAAATAAGAATATTAAAACTAATAAGTTACCATTGAAAAAATAAAATGCAAAAATACTCCGTAAACCAACACTTAATAGAAACGCTTTTAACCTGGGTAAAATAGGGTGAAATTACCATAAAATAAAATAAAAAATGAACAAATACTACTTACAAAATGGCTCTGAAAGTATAGGACCATTTACTATTGAAGAATTAAAAGCTAAAGGAATTACTAGTAGCACACCTGTTTGGTGTGAAGGAATGAGTGAATGGACAAATGCTTCTAGTGTACCAGAATTGAGTAGCATTATTAATTCCACTCCACCACCAATTAAAAAAACTACTCCGCCTATAATTAATAAAAAAACAAGTGGTTTAAACTTTATTCAAAAGATAGCTTTAGTTGTTTTATTGTTTATTGTTGGAGCTATTGTATTTTCAAGTATGAGAGATACAAAATCAGAAGAATCATTTGAAAATGAATCTATTGATAGTGTTGTGGATAGTGAAGCTACAGTTGTTGATGATACTGAAGAAATTAATCTTAGTAATGTGAGAAATAAGATTGCTTCAAATATTGGAGTAAATACTAATGAATATACTGTAGATGCTCTTCTTGGTGGAATAACCAATTTAGATGTAACTTTTGTAAATAATACGGATTATAAAATAGATGAATGTGAAATTCAAGTTGATTATGTTAAAGAAAATGGTTCTGTTTTCAAAACGGAATATTTAATACTGAATAATATTCCTGCTCATCAAGACAAAACTATTTCTGCACCTGATAGTAATAGAGGATTGGAAGTTGAGGTAAAAATTATTTCTGCAAATTCTAAAGCATTAAATTTATGTTATTTTAGTGAAGAAGCTCCAACTGCTGGAGACAGTGATCCTTATAGATGTAAATAATAGCTTTGTTTAATTAGCATAGAAAAATTAAAGTAATGTAAAACCCGAATTACTCTGAACTTAACTATGGTATTTTAATTAAATTGACAATTTAAAAATTAGAAATCATATGTATGTGATTATAACTATAACGGTGTTAATTGTAGTTTTATTAGTTAGCTATTTATATATATCTAATAAAAATAAATACAATAATCCAACATTCAATACGCATTTAATTCAGATAGATTACTTTTTTGAATTGGTTAATTCATTTAATGACTACATCACTTGGGTTAAACGAGATGAAATAAAAAATCAATTTTCTGCAACAGTTAGTTTTTTTAAAAATAAGACTAAATATTACAACAAAGAAGACAAGGTTAAAAAATTCAATGATTTTTTTGTAGATTTTGATAATTATGTTAAAAAATATAATCAAGTTTATGTTGTTTCTCAAAAAGAAAAATTAAAAAAATATTTTGATGATGTTGAAGGAAAAATATTAGATGACCAACAGCGAACTGCAATAATCACAGACGAGTATTCTAACCTGATAGTTGCAGGTGCAGGTTCGGGAAAAACGTTAACTATTTTAGGAAAGGTAAAATACCTTAAAGAACAAAAAAATATTCATCCAAACGAAATTTTATTATTATCCTTTACAAAAAAAACTGTAGATGACCTTAATAAGAGACTTAACACTATCGATTTAAGTGTTCAAGCTACTACTTTTCATAAGTTAGGATATGATATAATAAAAAAGTATAAGGATAAAATTCCAGCAGTTACAAATGAAAACACACTTAATAAGGTTGTTAAAGAATATTTAGAAAAGGATATTTTTAATAATAAAAGAGCACAGCAATCATATATTGAATATGTAGCCTGTTATATGAATATTCCTGAGGAGTTTGAAAATTTTGATTCATTAGGCGAAAAAATAGATACAGAAAAAGGGATTGATTACCAAACACTTAAATCAAAGTGCGAACCATTAAATAAAGTTTCAAAATCTTCATTGGATACCTTAAAAGGGGAAAGAGTTAAAAGTGTAGAGGAACTTATAATTGCAAATTTTTTATTTTTAAATGGGATAGACTACGAATATGAGAAGGCATATCCATTTGTTGATTTTATGTATCGCCCTGATTTTTATTTAACTAAATATGATATATATCTTGAACATTTTGGAGTTGATGAAAATAATCAGGCTAAATGGCTATCCGAATTTAATGAAAAAGAATATGTTGACAGTATGGAATCTAAAAGAGAAATTCATAAACTGAACAATACCAAGTTAATTGAAACATATTCCTATTATAACAGAGATAATATTTTATTGAAAAAATTAGAGGAAATTTTAAAAGCTGAAAATGTTGAATTTATTTCTCGAGATACTAATGAAATTTATAAGAATGTAATTGATAATGATCAAAATTATGGTAAGGAAATCACAAATTTGATAGAAACCTTTATTAATTTATCAAAATCAAGAAAACTTAAAGCCGAACAGTTAAAAAAATTATATCTTGATAAATCAAAAGTTCAAAATTATTTTATGTCTCAAAGACAAAAATTATTTTTAGATTTTGTTCTTCCAATCCTAGAAAAATACGATACAGTATTAATAGAAAGAAATGAAATTGATTTTAATGATATGATAAATTTGGCTACAGACCTAATTTTAAACAATCAGCCTACTTATGATTACAAATATATTATTATAGATGAATATCAAGATATTTCCTTTTCTCGATTTAATTTGATTAAGGAAATTAGGAAATTATCAGGTGCTAAACTTATATGTGTTGGTGATGATTGGCAGTCTATATATAGATTTGCTGGTAGTGACATTTCATTATTTAGTAATTTCGAAAAATATGTTGGTAAATATGAATTGTTATTAATAGAACAAACGTATCGAAACACACAATCATTGATAGATATTACTTCAAAATACATTCAAAAAAATAAAAAGCAAATTTCAAAAAAACCTAAATCAAAGAAGGAGTCAATACCAGACCCAATTAAATTTGTAAGTTATAATCCAGAGGATCTTGAAACTGTTTTTATTAATGAAATTGAGCAACTTATTCAAAAATATGGAAAACAATCGATATTAGTTTTAGGAAGACATAGTTTTGATATTAATGATTTAATTCAATTAAAACCTAACAGTAGAATTAAATTTTTTGAAGCTACAGGTAAAATTGTAATAACTGGTTTTGAAGATTTAGATATTAAGTTTTTAACAGTTCATAAATCAAAAGGAATGGAAGCTGAACAAGTAATTGTTTTAAATCTTAAAAATCATTTATTTGGTTTTCCTAATAAAATGACTGATGATCCTGTTTTAACATTGTTAATGAGTGAAAGAGAAGAATATCGATTTGCAGAAGAACGTCGTCTTTTTTATGTAACATTAACACGTACTAAGAATGAGGTAGTTTTATTATCCCCATCAGACGTTTCATTATTTGTAGAAGAATTAATGATGGATAATAATTATTTAATGAATAGTAAAGATGGTTCACTACACTCTACTAATTGTCCCTATTGTAAAACAGGAAAATTGATGATTAGGCAAAATTCAATAAATCATTCTAACTTTTTAGGTTGTTCACATTATCCTCTTTGTAATCAAACTTACAAAGATTTAAGTATATTAGAGGATAAATTAGTGTGTCATATTTGTGAAAGCGGATTTATGGTTAAAAGGAATGGTAAATTTGGAGATTTTTTAGGATGTACAAACTATCCTAAATGTACCAATACAATAAATTATTAACAATTATTATAAACAAAAACCCATGAAAAAAATATTTACCCTTTTACTACTAGTTGCTTTAACTAGTGTTTTTGCACAACAATCTAAAAACACGGTAGATTATAAAACTAATTTTAATTCGGAAGAATTGGAAGAAATTGGAAAAACAATTGTAGATCCTGTTGAAAAATATGAGTTTTATAAACATTTATATATTGTTTATCAAATTGATAATTTAAAGTACGAAGATGAAAATTCAGAAATAAATTTAGATGAATTACGAAAACTTCCTAATGCTATGTTGTATGATTTTGTAAAACAATATCTATCAGAATATACCATTATAAATGAGAAACCCATTACCACTAAACAATTGGATAAAAAAGAGGAGTATGAAGAATTTACTTTAAGAGAAAAAATTAATACTGTGGATAAATCATTAAGCCAAAAAGATTCTACTTTTTATTCAAATTTCACTACGTTAGTTCAGCCTTCTTATGGGATGTGTGGTTCATATGTAGAAGATTTTAAAAGAAATATAATTACTATTTACGGTGGATGTGGTACAGGTGCAAGTTCACATTACAATTACGTTTTACTAAAAGATAATGCATTTGTTGATTTAGGAAATGGATATGATAAATTAACTAAAAGGGAATTTAAAAAATTAAATAAAATAATAAAATCAAAAGTAAAGGATTATACATATCTATCAGGTCGTTCAGGTGCACAATTTAGCCAAAGACCAAATGGTAATTTTTTTGTTACTCTACGTGGTTATGTTGGAGATGAAGCAGAAGCTAGTGGAGGTTCTGTAGAAATTACTTATGAAACAAAAGATTTAAAAACATTTATTCCAAATTCTGTAATAGTAGAGAAACTGGAATGGAAAAGTGTGGGAGAATAAGAAATAGGATAAGTTGAAAGTATAGTAATAACCCTTCCAGAGTTTTGAACTTTGGAGGGGTTTTTTGTTTGAAATGGTTTGAGTCCTTCGACAAGCTCAGGATGACAGTATTGTGGAAGTTGTTTATGTGAGATGCTTACAGCATGACAAGATTGTGGGTAATATTACGGAAGTTGATTATGAGATTCCTCCTAATGTCGGAATGACAAACTTTGCGGATGGTTTATGTGAACTATTTTGAGCGAAGCGTCTTTACCTACAATCCAACTTATATTCCTATATGGTTAAAATAATCGCAAAACAAATTCCTTTATATCTTTTTAATCTGCGTGAAAATAAACTTTGTGCCTTTGTGGCGTGACTTATATGTTTAAACTGTATTGTGGATGAGGTTTGTGTGAGATGCTTA
>MGWJ01000057.1 GCA_001800945.1 Flavobacteria bacterium RIFCSPLOWO2_12_FULL_31_7 | reverse complement strand
ATTTCCTTCAATTTTAGATTGAATATTCCATAATAAGTCAATATCTTCTTCACGACCTTGGCCGTTTTCGATTCTCCATAAGATTTTTTCTAACCAACCTGTTCCTTCACGACAAGGTGTACATTGTCCGCAACTTTCGTGATGGTAGAAACGTGAGAAATTCCATGTGTTTCTTACGATACAAGTTGTATCATTATACACGATGAAACCTCCAGAACCTAACATGGAACCTGTTGCGAAACCTCCGTCTGATAATGATTCGTAAGTCATTAAACGGTCAGTTCCGGCAGCAGTTTTGTATATTAAATGTGCTGGTAAAATTGGCACCGATGAACCTCCAGGAACTAAAGCCTTTAAAGGTCTTTCGTTAATCATACCACCACAATATTCGTCTGAATTCATGAATTCTTCAACAGTAATACCCATTTCAATTTCGTAAACTCCTGGATTTTTAATATGTCCAGATGCTGAAATTAATTTCGTACCGGTAGAACGCTCTAAACCAATTTTCGCATATTCTGCACCGCCATTCATTACAATCCAAGGCACAGCAGCAATTGATTCTACATTGTTTACCACAGTTGGGTTAGCCCATAATCCTGAAATAGCAGGAAACGGTGGTTTGATACGAGGATTTCCTCTTTTTCCTTCCAAAGATTCGATTAAAGCGGTTTCTTCTCCACAGATATAAGCTCCCGCACCAACGTGAACGTATAAATCTAAATCGTAACCTGAACCTTTAATATTTTTTCCTAGCCATCCAGCGGCGTATGCTTCTTTAATAGCTTTTTCTAGGATTTTGAAAACCCACATATATTCCCCTCTAATATAGATGTAAGAAAGATTAGCGCCAAGTGCGAAACTTGAAGTAATCATTCCTTCAATTAAAAGGTGAGGAATAAATTCCATTAGGTAACGATCTTTGAACGTACCTGGTTCAGATTCGTCAGCGTTACAAACTAAGTGACGTGGTTTTCCTGATTTTTTATCGATAAAACTCCATTTCATTCCTACTGGGAAACCCGCACCACCACGACCTCGAAGTCCTGAAGATTTTACTTCTTCAGTAATTTCATCTGGTTGCATTGTTAGTGCTTTTTCCACAGATTTATAACCACCATTTTCGCGGTAAACCTCATAGGTTTTTATTCCTGGAATATTTATTTTGTCTAATAATATTTTCTTTCCCATGATATTATTTATCGTGTAAAGTTATTTTTTCTGCTTTGCAATCTTCAATCAAATTATCGAAGGATTCCTTTGATAGTTTTTCGTGATAAAAATCGCCTAATTGCAACATTGGAGCATATCCGCAAGCACCTAAACATTCTACACCAACCACTTGAAACATTCCGTATGAAGTAATTTCTCCTTCTTTTACGCCTAATTTAGAACAAGCGTAATCCATTAAGTCTTCTACACCACGAGTGGCGCAACAAGATGTTCTGCAAAATTCGAACATATATTTTGCGACTGGTTTGGTGTTAAACATGGTATAAAAAGTTACCACTTCGTAAACCTCAATTGGAAGAATTTCCAAAATATCAGCCACTTTTTGTTGTAACTCAACGCTTAACCAGTTGTCATGGGCATCTTGTACTTCATGTAAAACTGGAATTAATGCCGATTTCTTTTTATCTGCAGGATAATGACTGATTAATTCGTTAATACGAGTCATTAACGCTTCAGTAATGTTTATCTCTTGTTTGATATTTGATATTTCCATTTTTCTTTTTTGTATATTGTATAATGTAAATGGTATGTTGTTTTACACTATACTTTTTTCATTATACGATTTTTTCAATATACATTTTACAGTTTAGGCGTCTAATTCACCTGCAATTACATTTAAACTTGATAAGATTACAATCGCATCAGATAACATGGCACCTTTAATCATTTCAGGATACGCTTGATAATAAATAAAGCATGGTCTTCTGAAATGTAATCTATAAGGTGTTCTACTTCCGTCTGTTACCAAATAGAATCCTAATTCTCCATTTCCACCTTCAACAGGATGATATACTTCTGCAACCGGAACCGGAACTTCTCCCATCACAATTTTAAAGTGATAGATTAAGGCTTCCATATTATGATAAACATCTTCTTTTGGAGGTAGATAATAGTCTGGAACATCAGCATGATACACATTTCCTTCTGGCATTTTATCTAAAGCTTGGCGAATGATACTTAAACTTTCCCAAACTTCCTGATTTCTAACGCAGAATCTATCGTAAGTATCTCCTGATTTTCCTACTGGAATGTTAAATTCGAAATCTTCATAAGAAGAATAAGGTTGTGCCACACGGACATCGTAATCTACTCCTGCAGCTCTTAAGTTTGGACCTGTAAATCCGTAAGCGATTGCGTCTTCTGCTGAAATACCCCCAACGTTTACAGTTCTATCAATAAAAATTCTATTTCTTGTAAATAAATCTTCAAATTCTTTCCATGCAACTGGGAATTCTTTTAAGAAAGTATCTAATAATTCAAAAGCTTTTGGCGACCAATCTCTTTCGAAACCACCAATTCTTCCCATGTTTGTGGTTAAACGAGCCCCACAAATTTCTTCGTAGATTTCGTACACTTTTTCACGGAACTGGAATACATAAAGGAAACCTGTGTAAGCTCCAGTATCCACTCCTAAAATTGAGTTACAAATTAAATGGTCTGTAATACGAGCTAATTCCATCACGATAACACGTAAATATTGTGCACGTTTTGGAACTTCGATATTTAATAATTTTTCAATTGTCATCCACCAAGCCATATTGTTGATTGGTGAGGAACAATAATTCATTCGGTCTGTAAGTGGTGTGATTTGATAAAAAGGACGGTTTTCCGCGATTTTTTCAAATGCTCTATGGATGTACCCAATTGTTGGTTCTGCATCTAAAATTCTTTCTCCATCCATTAGTAAGATGTTTTGAAAAATTCCGTGAGTAGCAGGGTGAGTGGGTCCTAAGTTTAAGATAGCTAATTCGCTTCCGTCTTCATTGTGACGTTCTTCGATATATTTATAATATCTATGATCTGCTGGAAGTACTACTTTTCCCATGTTAAATGCTTGAATTGTTAATGGTTCTACCAAAGAAACGGTCGTCTTTATCTGTTCTTCCTGAATCTTCCATAGGGAATTCTTTTCTCAATGGGAAAGAAACCATTTCGTCCATATTTAAAATACGAACTAAATTTGGATGACCATGGAATTGAATTCCGTAAAAATCAAAAGTTTCTCTTTCCATCCAATCTGCACATTTGTATAGAGAGGTTACAGATTGTACTTCAGGATTGGTACCGTTTAAAAAAGTTTTTATTCTAATCCTTTTGTTTTCGTACCAATTGTGTAAATGGTATACTACACAAAATTGTTCGTTTACTTCGCTATCTGGATAGTGAATCCCACATAGATCGGTTAAGAAGTTAAAGTTTAAAGAAGGTTCTTCTTTTAAAAATTTAATTACGTTATACACTACGTCTGCATTGGCTTCTAAAACAAACATGTCGTATTCTGTTCTGAAATACTTTACATGCTCACCAAAAGTTTCTTGCAGTTTGTTTTGTATGTCTAATGATTCTAAAGCCATTATTATTCTATGTTATATGAAGCTAACAATTCCTTATATTCTGGAGAATGTCTTCTTCTTTGAGATTCATTTTTCACTAGTTCTTGTAATTGCATCACGCCATCCACAATTTGTTCTGGACGAGGTGGGCAACCTGGTACATAAACGTCTACAGGAATTACTTTATCAATACCTTGTAAAACTGAATAGGTATCAAAAACACCACCAGAAGAAGCACAAGCTCCAACCGCAATAACCCAACGAGGTTCTGACATTTGTTCGTAAACCTGACGTAAAATTGGCGCCATTTTTTTAGAGATGGTTCCCATTACTAATAACATATCCGCCTGACGAGGAGAAAAACTCACACGTTCAGAACCAAAACGAGCCAAATCGTAATGTGATGCCATTGTTGCCATGAATTCAATACCACAACATGAAGTGGCAAACGGCAAAGGCCATAATGAATTCGCACGCGCTAAACCAACAACTTGGTCTAATTTTGTAGCGAAAAAACCTTCCCCAACATGTCCTTCAGGTGCGTCAACCATATTTACTTTATTCTTTTCCATACGTTTCAATTTGTTATTCCCAAACTAATGCTTTCTTCTTAATTACATAGAAGAAACCAATTAGTAATAAAATCATGAAAATACTCATCTTAATTAATCCATCAACGCCCATTTCTTTGAAATTTACAGCCCAAGGATACATGAAAATTACTTCCACGTCAAAAAGAACGAATAAAATAGCAACTAAAAAGTATTTTACAGAAAAAGGAATACGAGCGTTTCCAACAGATTCAATTCCACATTCGAAACTTTTGTCTTTGTTTGCAGATGATCTTTTTGGACCTAATAAGTTAGAAATGGCAATAGTTCCAGCAACAAACCCTACGGCAAGCACAACTTGCATTAGAATAGGTATAAAATCAATTTGTGAATTTTGCATTTTAGTGTTGATTTGAAAATAGCTACAAAAATAATTTGTATTGTGGTATTATCAAAATTTAAACTCTATTAAGAATAGTAATTTCATCAAAATGAATACATTTATAATCATTCTAAATAATAAAATAAGGCATAAAAAAAACGCTCCTTTATGGGGAGCGTTTTTAGAGGTAATAAATTAATCGTTTAATATTACAACATTAGTTGCTACAATTCCTTTTCTTCCTTCTTCTTCTTCGTAACTAACACGGTCTCCTTCGTTTAAGTTTTCAACCTTGATTCCTGTAGCGTGAACAAAAATGTCCTTACCTGTATCTTCGTTAGTGATGAAACCAAAACCTTTAGTTTCATTGAAGAATTTTACTGTTCCTGTTTGCATTATATGCGTATTTAATTATTAATAATGAGCAAATATATAAATTTATTCGACACAAGCAAGAAAATAGTGTTTTTATTTTGTGATATTTAACTTAATGCTTAGTTCTTCTAATTGTTTATCGTCAATTTGTGAAGGCGCATCAATCATAACATCTCTTCCTGAGTTGTTTTTAGGGAAGGCGATAAAGTCTCTAATAGTTTCTTGTCCGCCTAAAATCGCAACCAATCTGTCCAAACCAAAAGCTAAACCTCCGTGTGGTGGTGCGCCGTATTGGAAAGCGTTCATTAAGAAACCAAATTGATTTTCAGCTTCTTCTTTTGAGAAACCTAATAATTCAAACATTCTAGCTTGTAATTCTCTGTCGTGAATACGAATAGAACCTCCACCAATTTCGTTTCCATTTAAAACCATATCGTAGGCATTGGCTCTAATTCTACCTGGTTCGGTAGTAATTAAATGCATGTCTTCCGGTTTTGGAGAGGTAAATGGATGGTGCATGGCGTGGTATCTTTCCGATTCTTCGTCCCATTCTAATAAAGGGAAATCTAAAACCCAAAGTGGCGCAAATTCATCCGGATTTCTTAAGCCTAAACGAGTGGCTAATTCCATACGTAAGGCGGAAAGTTGCGTTCTTGTTTTATCAGTATTTCCACATAAAACAAAAATCATATCACCTGGTTTTGCACCTGTAATTTCTGCCCATTTTTTTAAGTCTTCTTGATCGAAAAATTTATCTACAGATGATTTTAAACTTCCGTCTAGTTCATATTTACAATAAATCATTCCAGTTGCTCCAATTTGAGGACGTTTTACCCAATCAATTAAAGCATCAATTTCTTTTCTTGTGTATGATGCACAACCAGGAGCTGCAATTCCAACTACAAATTCAGCGGAATTAAATACTGGAAAATCTTTGTGTTTTGTTACTTCATTTAACTCGCCAAATTCCATTCCGAAACGTATGTCTGGCTTGTCATTTCCGTAGGTTTTCATAGCATATTCGTATGTAATTCTTGGGAATTTATCTACTTCAATACCTTTTACTTCTTTTAGTAAATGACGGGTTAAACCTTCAAACTGATTTAAAATATCTTCTTGTTCTACGAAAGCCATTTCACAGTCAATTTGTGTAAATTCTGGTTGTCTGTCGGCACGTAAATCTTCATCACGGAAACATTTCACAATTTGGAAATATTTATCCATTCCACCCACCATCAAAAGTTGTTTGAAAGTTTGAGGTGATTGAGGTAAGGCATAAAATTGTCCTTCATTCATTCTACTTGGCACCACAAAATCACGCGCACCTTCTGGAGTAGATTTGATTAAATATGGCGTTTCCACTTCACAAAATCCTTCGTTAGATAAATAGTTTCTTACTTCTTGTGCCACTTTATGACGGAATAATAAACTGTTTTTAACTGGGTTTCTACGAATATCTAAATAACGATATTTCATTCTGATGTCTTCACCACCGTCGGTTTCATCTTCAATAGTGAAAGGCGGCGTTAATGAATCATTTAAAATGGTTAGTTCAGAAACTAAAATTTCAATATCACCAGTTGGTATGTTTTTGTTTTTAGATTCACGCTCAATTACCGTTCCTTTTACTTGAACTACAAATTCACGACCTAAAGATTTTGCTTTATCAAAAATGGCTTTATCTGTTCTGGTTTCGTCTAAAATTAATTGCGTAATTCCATATCGGTCACGCAAATCAATCCAAATCATAAAACCTTTATCACGTGTTTTTTGAACCCAACCGGCTAAAGTAACTTCCTGATTAATATGTGTAGCGTTTAATTCACCACAAGTAAAACTTCTAAACATTGTTTTTATTTTTTTATTTCATACAGTTCGACCTTAGGTCTCGAGTGCAAAAGTATGATATTTTTAAATTTTATGAAGTTATATGACTAATAATCTTAACAATTTTTTTGGGTTTTATAGATTTAATTCTTTTATATTTACGCTTTCTATTTTAAAATTAAAAAAATGACACACAACAAAACATTTTTATTTTCAGTAGTAGCAGGTGTTTTTTCATTAACAGCTAGTGCTCAAGTTAAATTTTCTGCTAAAATCGCAAACAAACCAAC
>MGWJ01000056.1 GCA_001800945.1 Flavobacteria bacterium RIFCSPLOWO2_12_FULL_31_7 | reverse complement strand
CTTCGCTGTAAGCGTTGGTATCTAAATTGAAAATTCTTTTGATTACTTTATTATCATCGGCTAATAATTTTTCGTTCATTTTAGCACGATAGTCGTTGAATTCTTAAATTAAATCACTCATTATGTTGTGGTTATAGATTTATTATTTTTTTTATTTATAAAAGCACTGATGAAAATACTTATTTCAAATAGAATAACTAATGGAATCGTTACAATAATTTGACTAATTACATCTGGTGGCGTAACAATTGCAGCAATAATCAAGATAATTACATAAGCCCATTTTCTGTATTCTCTCAAAAAGGCTGGAGTTACTAATCATAAAGAGGATAGAAAATAGATAATGATTGGTAATTCGAAAACCAAACCAGTAGCTAATGTTGTTGTTTTTACGGTTCCGATGTACGAATTCACATTAATGTCATTTTTGATTACATCAGAAACAGAAAATGTAGATAGGAAGTTTAACGATAATGGTGTTAATACAAAATAGCCAAATCCAACACCTAAAAAGAATAATAAAGAAGAAATTACAATAAATTTGATAGCATTTCTTTTCTCTTTTTTATACAAAGCAGGACTTATGAAATTCCAAAATTGTAATAAAATATAAGGGAAACTTATGATGAAACCTGCGGTAATACACGTCCAAACTAATAATGAAATTTGACCTTCAATTTCTGTGTTTTGAATACTGAAATTTAAAGTCGCATCGCAAAAACTTTTGTCTAAATCATATTTATTCGCCAAATCACAGAAAAAACGATAGGTAATAAAATCACCTTTCATTGGTCCGAAAATAATCGTTTTGAAAATGAAATCACTGAAGAACCAAGCGACTGCTCCTCCAATTAATATTGCTGCTGAGCTTCTTACTAATAACCATCTTAATTCTTCAAGATGATCTAAAAAAGTCATTTCGTTAATGTTCTTTTTATTCTTTTTTGCCATTATACAATTCCTTCTTTTAAAATATCGTGTAAATGCAACACACCTTTGTATGTTCCATTATCAATCACCATCAATTGTGTAATTTTATAATCTTCCAAAACGTCTAAAGCTTCTGAAACTAAAGCTGTAGAAGTAATAGATTTTGGGTTTTTTGTCATTATATCTTGTGCGGTTAAATCAGAAAATGTTTCTCTGTCGGTTAACATTCTTCTAATATCACCATCGGTAATAATTCCTATGACTACATCATTTTCAATCACTGCAGTAACTCCTAAACGTTTTTCGGAAATTTCCATAATCACTTTTTTGATAGAAGCGTTAGGAGACACTTGTGGCGCGTGCGTTTGATCTAGCATGTCTTTCACGCGTAATAACAGTTTTTTCCCTAAAGCACCACCTGGATGATATTTGGCAAAATCTTCCGCTTGAAAATCTCGTAATTTCATTAAACAAACCGCAATCGCATCACCTAAAACTAATTGTGCCGTTGTGCTATTTGTTGGTGCTAAACCTAGCGGACAACATTCTGCATCTACATGAGCATGTAAAATTAAATCAGATGAAGTTGCTAAAAATGAAGTCGGATTGGCGGTCATTCCGATTAATGTGGTCCCAAAATTTTTAATGATTGGTGCTAAAACTTTAATTTCTGGACTGTTTCCGCTTTTAGAAATACAAAGTACCACATCACCATTCTGAATCATACCTAAATCGCCGTGAATCGCTTCTGCGGCATGTAAAAATATCGATGGTGTTCCAGTTGAATTTAATGTGGCGACAATTTTTTGTGCGATTATGGCACTTTTTCCAATTCCTGTCACCACTAATCTTCCTTTTGATTCGAAGATAAGTTGAACGGTTTTAGCAAAATCATCTGTAAGATAATTTGTAAGTTTTTGAATACTTTCGCTTTGTGAAAGTATGGATTGCTTAGCGTTTTCTAGGATAGTTTGTGTTGTATTCAAAATTAAATGAATTATATTTTTGTTTTTAAAGAATAGTTGTATCTTTATAATTGCAAATTTAGACAAAATTCAAATAATAATTGTCTAAAAATATTTGTTTATAAGTTCAACCCATTTTTTATGACGGAACAAAATATAGATTTATACAAAGAATTAAAAAAATACTTTGGATTTTCACAATTTAAAGGATTACAAGAAAAAGTAGTTACAAGTATTATATCTGGTAATAACACGTTTGTTATTATGCCAACTGGTGGTGGTAAATCTTTATGTTATCAATTGCCTGCTTTGGTATTGGAAGGAACCGCAATTGTAGTTTCTCCACTTATTGCGTTAATGAAAAATCAGGTGGATGCAATTAGAAGTATGGGTTCAGACGTAGGTGTGGCACATGTTTTAAATTCTTCGCTAAACAAAACAGAAGTCAATCAGGTAAAAGCAGATATTTTATCTGGAAAAACCAAAATGCTCTATGTTGCTCCAGAATCTTTAACCAAAGAAGATTATATTCAGTTTTTAAAATCGGTTAAAATTTCATTTGTAGCGATTGACGAAGCACATTGTATTTCCGAATGGGGACATGATTTCCGACCAGAATACAGAAATTTAAGAAGCATTATCAAACAATTAGGCGATGTGCCAATTATTGGACTTACTGCAACGGCTACTCCAAAAGTACAGGAAGATATCTTAAAAAACTTAGATATGCCGAATGCAAATACATTCAAAGCATCGTTTAACAGACCCAATTTATATTACGAAATTCGTCCTAAAACGAAAAATATTCAAGGTGATTTAATTCGATTCATCAAACAACATAAAGGAAAATCAGGTGTAATTTATTGTTTAAGTCGTAAAAAAGTGGAAGAAATTGCTCAAGTTTTACAAGTAAACGGAATTTCAGCCGTTCCTTATCACGCCGGTTTAGATGCGAAAACCCGTGCGAAACATCAAGACATGTTTTTGATGGAAGATGTAGATGTTGTAGTGGCAACTATTGCTTTCGGAATGGGAATTGACAAGCCAGATGTACGTTTTGTAATTCACCATGATATTCCTAAATCACTAGAAAGTTATTACCAAGAAACAGGTAGAGCCGGAAGAGATGATGGAGAAGGAATTTGTTTAGCATATTATTCTTATAAAGATATTGAAAAGTTAGAAAAATTCATGTCTGGAAAACCAATTGCAGAACAAGAAATTGGATACGCTTTGTTACAAGAAGTGGTGGCTTACGCCGAAACCTCAATGTCTAGAAGAAAATATTTATTACATTATTTCGGTGAAGAATTTGATGAAGTGAATGGAGAAGGAGCTGACATGGATGACAATGTTCGTAATCCTAAGAAAAAATCGGAAGCTCAAGATCAAATTGTAACCTTGTTGAATGTCATTAACGATACCAAACAATTATTCAAGCCTAAAGAAGTTATTTTAGCTTTAGTTGGAAAAATCAATGCTATTATCAAAGCTCAGAAAATAGATACGCTGAAAACCTTCGGAAGTGGAAAAGACCACGACGAAAAATATTGGATGGCCTTAATTCGTCAGGTTTTAGTGGCTGGATTAATCTCAAAAGATATTGAAAGTTACGGTGTATTAAAAGTGACTCAAGCTGGAAATGATTTTA
This sequence comes from Flavobacteria bacterium RIFCSPLOWO2_12_FULL_31_7, assembly GCA_001800945.1. Lineage (GTDB taxonomy): Bacteria > Bacteroidota > Bacteroidia > Flavobacteriales > Flavobacteriaceae > Flavobacterium. Next base: position 6,797 of record MGWJ01000056.1, on the reverse strand, counting down.
TTAAGAAACCTTATTCATTTATGGTGGCTGAAGATCATGAATTTAGCGAAGAAGAAGATGATAACATTATTGCTGCAGCAAAATCTACCGGAACTGCTGATGAAGTCTTAATGTCCATGTTAAAAGAGCTTCGTAAAAAAGAAGCCAAAAAACATAATGTACCACCGTTTGTAGTTTTTCAAGACCCATCTTTAGAAGATATGGCTTTAAAATACCCAATCACAATTGATGAATTAAGTAATGTTCACGGAGTTGGAGAAGGAAAAGCAAAGAAATTCGGAAAACCTTTTGTAGAATTAATTTCAAGATATGTAGAAGATAACGATATCATTCGTCCAGATGATTTAGTAGTGAAATCTACAGGTGCGAATTCAGCAAACAAATTATATATCATTCAAAATATTGATAGAAAATTAGGATTAGATGACATTGCATCAGCAAAAGGATTAAAGTTCGATGAATTGTTGAAAGAAATGGAACAAATTGTGTTTTCTGGAACCAAACTGAATATCAAATATTGGATTGACGATATTTTAGATGAAGACCAACAAGAAGAAATTCACGAGTATTTCATGGAATCTGAATCAGACAGTATCGAAAAAGCCCTAAAAGAATTTGATGGTGATTACGATACCGAAGAACTTCGATTAATGCGAATTAAGTTTATTAGCGAAGTCGCAAATTAAAATGGATCGTGATTGAAAAAAAGTCCAAATTCTAATTCAAGTAAATTAGAGTTTGGATTTTTTTTATTTTGTCTAATTTTTGTTTTTTTAATGGCTTATTGTTCTTCAAGTTGTTGTCATTCAGTGTTAAACAAAAAATAAATATCTGCTAAAGTTCAAAATCAGTTGTAATTTTTGTTTAATTATTTTTAATTTTGATTAAACAAAAAAACAATGAACTATGAAAAGACTAAATCAAACATTAAAAGTTATGAGTTTGTTATTCCTAACTTTTTCGGTAACAAGTTGTGACGACGATGAAGGAATGGTCACTCCACAAGAACAAACAATCGCTCAATTGGCAAGCTCAAGAGCAGAATTTTCAACATTGGTAACAGCTTTAAATAAAGCAGGACTTACGACTACACTAAATTCATCAGGTAATTTCACCGTTTTTGCCCCATCAAATGACGCTTTTAATGCATTTTTATCTGCTAACGGTTTCGCAAATTTAGATGCTGTGCCAATACCTTTATTGAAAGAAATTTTATTAAATCATGTTATTTCGGATGAACTTTTTTCTAATGAATTGAGTACTTCTTATGTGAAAACTTTAGCAAAAGGTGCAGCTTCAACCACAAATACTTTGAGTATGTATGTGAATGTTTCACCAACTGAAGTAAGATTAAATGGAGTTTCTACTGTAACGGAAGCTAATATTGATGCTTCAAATGGTGTAATTCACAAAGTAAATACGGTAATTGGCTTGCCAACCATTGTTACTCATGCAACTGCAAATAGCAATTTCTCATCATTAGTTGCGGCTCTTACCCGTTCAGATCAAGCGGATCAAAATTTTGTAGGTATTCTGTCAGGTACAATGAGTTCTCCATTTACTGTTTTTGCTCCAACAAATGCTGCTTTCAGTAGTCTGTTAACAGAATTTAGTTGGGCAAATTTAAATGCGGTTCCTGAAACGGTATTGGAAAAAACATTAAAATATCATGTGGTAACTGGGTCAAATATCTTAGCTTCAGATATTCCTACTACAGCTACAAATATCAATACGTTTTTAGAACAAACGTTTAGTGTAAATGCTACTGGTGGTGCAAAAATTACGGACTACAACAACAGAGTTAGTAATATTGTAGCAACGGATGTTCAATGTGATAATGGTGTGATTCATGTAATCGACAAAGTAATCGTACCTAATCTTAACTAATATTTTTTTCTCTTGTTTTGAAATCCAAATTCCATAATTTTACTTGGGATTTGGATTTTTTTTATTTTGATTTTCCTTCAAAAACTTCCCCGCGATGCGGGCGTAAAGCATCTCTAAATGTAATCATATCGGCTTCTTCCACAACTAAATATGCAATAGCATACATTTCGTTTAGAATTTCGAAACCTGTAATTTTTAACGAATAATTTTCTTTTTCTAAAAATTCTTTCAAATGAATTTCATGATGTTCTGCCGTTTTAGCAGAAGCTGGTCCACGAAAATCCCAAATTAGTTTTATTTGTCTCATTGGGCAAAGGTACAAATGAAATATTTTCGACTCAAATTTATTTTCTACATAAATAAAAAAACGAGCCATTACTGACTCGTTTTAGAAAAATATAAGAATATCTATTACAACTTCACCACCATAAATTTACAACTACCATCAGTTTTAAGTGCTTGCATTGCAGTAGCTGAATTGGCACTTAATCCCAAAACACGAACAGTTTGTCCAGCTGTTAAAAATAATGTTACACTTGTAAAACCTCTACCCTTAGAGCCAGCAGGTAGGTTTGATCCAGTAGTAGGAGGATAGTCTGTAAGTATCGTATTTGGTGAACTGACTCCTGCACCATTTACATCTACAAATAAAAATTGGCCTACAGTTTGTGATGGAGTGGCAGCATCATTACTTCTTGTTACTGCTTGTATAATATAAACTCCTGTTACACCTACTGTATAGGTATTAGTAGAAGTATTATAGCTTCCCAAAGTGGGTGTTGTTACTACGTTATTGTAAGTTACAATATCACCAGTATTTGTTCCGTTTGCTAGAGAAAATATTGCTGTACTTGAAGTATTTGTAGCTAAAAGATCTAAAGTAGCTCCACTACCACTTGTAGGAGTTACCCATTGTGTATTAAAATCGGTAGCATTTACTTTGGCTAACACTTGACCTGTTGTTCCACCAGTAGGTACACCTTGTCCTGATGTACCAGTAGTACCTTGTGTACCATTACATACATAACGTGTTAAAGCAGCATTTACTTCGCCTATTTCTAAAACACCATTTCCGTTGACATCTAAACCAAATTCTAGTTTAACGCCACCAGTATCGCAATTCGCCCCTACAGCTTCTGCTGTAGATTTTGTAAGAGAGTTGTATCCGTTAGTTCCGTTTGCTCCAACAGGTCCTGCTAATCCTTGTGGTCCTTGCGGTCCCATTGGTCCCGTTGCACCGTCTAATCCGTTAGTTCCGTTTGCTCCAACAGCTCCTGCTAATCCTTGTGGTCCTTGCGGTCCCATTGGTCCAGTTACACCGTCTAATCCGTTAGTTCCGTTTGCTCCAGCAGGTCCAGTTGCTCCTGTTAACCCTTGTGGTCCTTGAGGTCCAGGTGTTGAGCTTCCTGATGTTTTAGCATACAAAGCATAAGGCGTACTTAATAATTGAGAAATTCCAGTAATCGTGTATGATGTTCCACCAGTTGGGTCGGTTTCTGTTTTGATAAAATATGGACCGTTTGCCCAATTGATGGTTGCCATGTTTCCTGAAACTACAACACCGCTACCAATTTCTAAACTTACTAAACCGTTTGTATTTGAAGTTGGAGTTTGTGTTTCTACATACACCGCTGTTCCTGTTGCCGAACCTTGTAAAATGCTAATTTGCATTCCTACGGCTTGATTGGTTACTAAATTGTTAGTTGTGTTGCGCACTACGGCTTGATAGCTCATTTTTTCTGGCGCTTGGGCAAAAGCTAAACTTCCTAGAAATAATGAAGTAGCGACTATTAATTTTTTGATGTTTTTCATGGTTGCAAAAGTTTATTTTTTTATAATTTTAAATGTTTTCACTTCTTTGTTGTTGTCTAAAACTTTTAATAAATAAATGTTTGTTGATAAGTTTTCCATGCTAATCGTTGTAGTCTCAGCACTAATTTTACTTTGTACTATCATCTTTCCATTGATGTCGAAAATTTGATAATTTAATTTTTCAAAATTGTAATTTTTAATTTCTAAAGTCAGCCAATTCGTAGTTGGGTTTGGATAAATCGCTAATTGTAAATTGATGTTGAAATTTTCAGCACCTAACACGGTTTGAATTTCAAAAGCTTGTTGCACGCCTTGCGCTACAGAGCCATTGGTTCCCGTGTTTGTGTTGTAAACGGTTTGACCTGCTGAGTAGCTTATGTTTCCGTTTGTTCCTGATGCGTTACCACCTGAGGTTACAACAGCTTCTTGCGCATTTACTTGAGCTAATGCAAAAAGAAAAGTTGTTACGATTAATTTTTTAAATTTCATATATAATTTGATTGGTTAATTTGATAAAAAAAGTGATAATACCGCATAGAAAATGAAACTATATAAAATTGTTAATAAAATTTCTAAACGGTATTTTTCTATATTTTTTAAGACATTAATTTTTTAAAATAGAAGAAGTAACACCATTTGAGAATTTTAATAGATACTTTCCAGTTGCAAAATTTTCTAGATTAATAGTGTCGTTATTATTAAGTACTCCATTTTGCAATTGTCTTCCCATCATATCATAAATAGCATAAGTTTCTGAATTTAATAAACCTGAAATTGTAATGATACTTGTAGTTGGATTAGGAAAAATTGAAATAGGATTGTTTTCGCTGTTTATTTCTGAAAATCCTAAAGCGGCATCTTGAATTTTTCTAATTATGTAGTTGTTGTCAGCAACATATACATTTCCGTTATTAGCAACAGTTACACTTTGTGGGGAAAAAGTTGCTATTGCTACATCTCCATTCGTTGAGCCAGATGTACCTGTAATACCTGCAAAAGTTGAAACATCTCCAGTAGAACTAATTTTTCTTATTGTATAGTTATTTCTATCTGCTACATATAAGTTATTGTTAGAGTCACAGGTTATACCATAAGGTACGTTAAATTTTGCAGCCGTTCCATTGCCATTGTCACTTCCTAATGTACTTCCAGCATAAGTTGATACAACAGCACTTGGAGTTATCTTTCTAATTTTATGTGTATCTTGTGTTACATAAATATTGCCGTTATTATCTACTGTAATATCATGTATATTATTAAACGAAGCCCCTGTTCCTGTTCCATCTACATTAGCATAAGAACCATTTCCAACAAAAGTAGTTACAACTCCAATACTTGTTACTTTACTTATTCTAAGATTATCTCTATCAGCAACATAAATATCTCCTAAATTATCAACCACTAAACTTTGTGGAAAACTAAATCTTGCGGAAGTTCCTGTTCCGTCTAAATATCCAGATGTGCTTCCAGCTAAAGTAGTAACTTCACCTGCAGAGTTTATTTTTCTAATTCTATGATTTGAAAGATCAGCAATATATAAATTCCCAGTTGCATCAATTGCAATACCGTTTGGATTGTTAAAACTTGCAGCTGTTCCCGTACCATCTGTATTACCAGCTACTCCACTTCCAGCGAAAGTTGTAACATCTCCAGTAGGAGTTATTTTTCTAATTAAATGATTTACTCTGTCGGCCACATAAATATTACCTGTAGCATCCGTTACAAGGTCATTTGGTAAATTAAATCGAGCTGCAGAACCTGTTCCATTTGTATTTCCAGACGAGCCCGGACTTCCTGCCAAGGTGCTTACCATAATTTGAGCAATTGAAATATTGCAAAATATTGTAGTGATAAAAAATATTGTTAAAAATTGTAATTTTTGTTTCATAATAAAATTTTAAAAAGGTTAATATTGTTTTAATTTATGTTGAAGTGTTAGCTAAATATGTTGTGGATACACTTTTAGTTTTCTTTTTTAATTTGTTTGAGTAATTCTTTGTTTTCCTTTTGTTTTACAATTTCTGTTACTTCTTTAATATTCTCATTTGTTAATGGAATGTTATTTTGGAGACAGGTATAAATAGCTTCATCTCTTTTAATTGAAAAAAGGCGAAAGAAGTTTTTAAATCGTTCTAGCATTTTCATAAGTATTTTGTTTTGACAAATTTGATGCTGTTGTTTTTAATAAACTAATTTTAAGAGGGTAGTTAACGGGTAGTTTTTACACTACCCATCGGGTAGTTTGGTTTAAATTGCTTAAAATCAATTGATTAAAAAATGATAATTTCAATAGTTTTATTGAGACGTTTCTTATCTTTGATGAAATTTTATGTATGACAAAAAAGTATTTTACGAGTGTTTTATTACTAGTATTTGTGTTTTCAATTTCATTTGGACAACCCGAAAAAATTAAAAAGATTGAAAATCAAATAAAATCATATAATGATGCTTTACAATATGAGAAATCAATTGCCTTCTTATCTGATTGGATTAATGATGGAACAACTACTTCTTATGAAAGATATTATGCTTATTTGTTTAAATCCTACACATACAAACGACTATTTAATTATACCAAAACATTACATAATTTAGACTTAGCTTTAGAAGAAGGACTAAAAAGTGAACATAAAGAAGAAGTAAAAAATAATATTGATGCCGAAAAATGCTTTGTTTATTTTGATACACAAAATTATAAAAAGGCAGAGTCATTAATTTTACACTTGAGAAATTTGAATTTTCAGTATTTGTCTGTTCCAACAAAATCATGGATAATCATGCAAGATGGTTATATTAAAATGTTAGATGGAAAATTCAAAGAATCTGAAAAACTTTTAGATGAAGCTATTGCAATAGTTGCTAAAAATTCTCCTGAAAATTTGCCCAATATTTATGGAAAAAAAATGGAGTTGTATAATAAAATGAATCTTTATCAGAGAAGAGATAAAGCCTTTCAAGATGGATTAATGTTGGCAAAAAAACACAATAAAATCAAATATGAAATGTATTTATATCAAGTAATGAGAAATATATTTCAAGAAAATAAAGACTTTAAAAACGCTTTTTATACACAAAAAAAATATGATTCAATAGTCAAG
>MGWJ01000055.1 GCA_001800945.1 Flavobacteria bacterium RIFCSPLOWO2_12_FULL_31_7 | reverse complement strand
TTGATGTGATTGCTAAAAGCCATTTGATCAGACGTACAATTATAAACTGCATACTCAAAATCTAAATCCAGATTTTTTTTCTGAAATTCCGATATTAAGTAATGTTCTAAAACCGTATTTTCAAATTCGTAATTTACATTAACCGTAAAATAATTTCCGGAAACCTTTTCAACTTGATTGGCAACTAATAATCCGTTTTGGTTATCTTTATATAGTTTTTCTAACACATCTTGCAAGGCAAAAAAGATTTTATCTTCTGTTTCTTTTTTGGCTAATTTGTGGGCATTATTAATTAAAATTAATTGCATAATAATTACGCCAACTATTGCAAGGAAGCCAATTATGATGACAATATTAAATTTAGACAACTTCATTTTTCATTCAAATTTTTAACGATATTACTACAAATATTGAAACGAAATTAATCATTAACAAGTCATTAACACAATAAATATAACTGATTAACAGCAATATTTAAAAAAATAAATACATTTGCTATATCAAAAAATTAAAAACTTAAAAATAAAATAATCATGAAAACAGTAAAATTACTTGCATTTGCATTATTACTTACATCAGTATCATTTGCACAAACTAAGAAAAAATCTAAAACAGCTACAAAAGCAGTAACTACAGCTCCAGTTGCGGCTCCAGCAGCACCAGCTGTTGTTGCAGCACCAGTAACACAAACGCCTTCTCAATTAAAATGGGAAAAAGATACGCATGAGTTTGGAACTATTGAACAAGGGAAACCAGTTTCTTACGAATTCACATTTACAAACACTACTAACAAAGACATTACATTAACTAATGTTAAAGCTTCTTGTGGTTGTACTGCAACTAACTACACAAAAACAGCGGTTAAGCCAGGTGAAAAAGGAACAGTTACAGCAACTTACAATGCTGCTGCAGGTGGTGCTTTCCACAAAACAGTAACAGTAATGACAAGCGAAGAAAATTCTGCTCCAAAAATTATTACAATTAAAGGAACTGTAAAAGTAAACGAAGTACCAGCAGTAGATGCTCCGGTATCAAAATAATATAAAAATTATTTATATATTTAATCCCGATAAGATTTACTTATCGGGATTTTTTTATGGAAAAAGTTGTAATAAATAGTCCGCTTGGATTTGTTTTGATTGAAGGTAACGAAGAAGGAATTTCTAAAATTTCCGTGACTTCTAATGAAATGATTTTGTCTGAAACTATTCCAGCATTATTTCATGAAGTGGTAACGCAATTGAATGAATATTTTGAAGGAAACAGAACTGATTTTCAGTTTAAAATGAATCCAGAAGGCACTTATTTTCAAAAGAAAGTTTGGAGTGAATTACTTAAAATTCCTTTTGGTAAAACTGCTTCTTATCAGGAAGTGACTAATAATTTAGGTGATCCCAAAGCGATTCGTGCGGTAGCCAATGCGAATGGAAAAAACCCGCTTTGGATTGTAGTTCCTTGTCATCGTGTTATAGGTTCTGATGGTTCATTAACAGGTTATGCTGGTGGTTTGTGGCGAAAAAAATGGTTGTTGGAACATGAAAATCCAGTAAAACAACAAAGTTTGTTCTAAAATATCCTTATCTTGCTATTAAATTCTTCGACTTATGCAATTTCTAAAAAAATTCTTTAAATGGTTTCTTATCATCTTCGGCTGCATCATTGTTTTAATGTATGTTTTTGATGTTGATTATTTGCTTCGCGCCGTTAGAACTATTTATTTAAAAGGCTACACCACAGCATATTTAGAAGATTATAAAGAATTCCCTAATCGAACCATAAAGAAAGGCGTAGCGCAACCTTGGGCTATTTCTAAGGAATATAATAGCGTCCCTGCAACTGATGTACTGAATAAAACGCATCAAAAATTACAAACTATTGCATTTTTGATTATTAAAAAGGATAGTATTTGGCATGAAAGTTATTTCGATGGATTTTCGGCTACTTCCAAAAGTAATTCTTTTTCTATGGCGAAAAGTGTGGTTTCAGCAGCTTTAGGAAAAGCCATCATGGATGGTAAAATTAAAAGTTTAGATCAAAAAGTGGTTGATTTTTTCCCTGAATTAAAAGGTAAATTTGCCAAAGAAGTTACAGTTGGCGATTTGTCATCGATGGCTTCCGGTTTAAGTTGGGATGAAAAGTATTATAGTCCGTTTTCTATTGTAACTAGAGCTTATTTTGATGATAAATTGAAAGAAGTTATTCTCGGATTAAATATAAAAAAGAAACCAGGTCAAAGTTTTGAATATTTAAGTGGTGCCACACAATTGCTAGCCATGTGTATTGAAAAAGCGACAGGAAAACATTTATCTGATTATGTTTCAGAAAGTTTTTGGAAGCCTATGGGTGCAGAAAACGACGCGCTTTGGCAAGTTGATGACGATTCAGAAAACGGAATTGAAAAAGCTTATTGTTGTATTGCTAGTAACGCCAGAGATTTTGCGCGTTTTGGGAAATTATATAAACAAAACGGAAAATGGAACGGGCAACAACTTTTAGATAGTGCTTTTATCGCCAAATCTTTGAAACCTCGATTTGCTGATAGTCCTGAATACGGTTATGGCTGGTGGTTGCATACCATAAAAGGCAAAAAAGTATTTTATATGCGTGGCCATTTAGGTCAGTTTGTGATTGTAATTCCTGAAGATGATATTATTATTGTTCGATTAGGGCATTTAAAAGGACTACAAACCGAAACAGATCCGCATAGTAACGATTTATACACGTATATTGAAGAAGCTTACAAAATGATGAATTCCAAGAAGAAAAAGTAAAATTTAAAACCCAGTAATATGTTACACGCCATTTTATTAGAAAATATCTTGTTTTTAGATATTGAAACCGTACCAGAATCAGAAAATTTTAACGATTTAGACCAAGATTTTCAAGAATTATTCGCCCATAAAACGCAGTACCAAAGAAAAGAAGAAATTACTCCAGAAGAATTTTACGAAAGAGCCGGAATTTGGGCCGAATTCGGAAAAATTATTTGTATTTCTGTCGGATATTTTACCCAAAAGCAAGGAGAAAGACAATTTAGAGTCACCACGTTTCAAGGTGATGAAGAACGTTTATTAATTGAGTTTTCGAACTTAATTAACAACCATTTCAGTTTGCCTCAGCATTTGATTTGCGGACATAATGTAAAAGAATTTGATTTTCCTTTTATTGCTAGAAGAATGTTAATTCACGGAATAAAAATTCCTGCAAAATTAAATTTAATGGGTAAAAAGCCATGGGAAGTACCGCATTTAGACACGTTAGAATTATGGAAATTTGGTGATTATAAGCATTTTACTTCTTTAAAATTATTAACCAAAGTATTAGGCGTGCCTTCACCAAAAGACGATATTGATGGAAGCGAAGTAGCCAAAGTTTTTTACAAAGACAAAGACATTGACCGAATTGCAACATATTGCGAAAAAGATGTAATTGCGGTTGCTCAAATTATCTTGAAATTGCGTCTTCAAAAATTATTAACGGAAGATGAAATTTTGAAAGTATAAACTATAAAAAAAACCACGTGAAAAACGTGGTTTTTTTATGAGTAAGTTTTTGGTTGTTAGTTTTCTGCTAAAGTATTTGTATTGAATTTTTTTACATCTGCTACTGCATTTTCATTATAAACGACTGCGCTTAGTGATTTTGCGGTGTAAAAATTCCAAAGACCTGTTTTTTTACCTTGTTCAAATGAACCTTCAGATACTAAATTTCCAACTTCATCATACGATTTCCATAAACCGTCTGATTTACCATTTACATAATTTCCTTGGTGCATTACTTTACCATTAGAATGATAAAAAGTTACTTTTAAAGTATTTGGTGCAATCTCTATAGCGGTAGGTTCAACTTCTTGTGCAAAACCTAAAGTAGTAACTAAAAATAAACCGAAAATTTTCATTAAAGTTTTCATAATCATGTAGTTTTATTGGGTTAATAAATCAAATTTATAAATTTAATTTACAATAAAAAAACATTTACTTAACAATTTGGTAACATAAGTGAAAACTTAACATTGGAATAAAAAAAAAGACAGCTCGAAAAGAGCTGTCTTTTAAAGAAAATTAGGTTGATTCTTATTGTAATAAGTTACCACCATTTACTGTTGCCCAAGCTCCTGTTGTTAAAGTTGCTCCAGTTGCTGTAGTACTTGAAGTATATTGTCCTGTTGGAAATGCTACTGAAAAAGATGTAGTTCCTGCACCAAATTCTGCAGTTCCACTATTAATTTTAACGTTTGTTAATTTAATTTTAGAACCATTAACTTGGTTAGTATTAGTTGCAGCATCTTGAATTCTGCACATTACAGCGTTTGTAGTTGTATAACCTTCAATTAAAATATTAGTATATTCTCCGTTACCTTCTTTTTTAAATTGGATAGCATCATATTCTGCAGAACCGTTTTCTGTAATTGTACCAGCAGCTCTTTTTAAAGTAATGTTTGATACTTTTGGCCAAAATGAATTGTTTACAGATTTTGCTTCAATTTCCATTCCGAAGTTTCCAGTACCTACTTGGTAAGCATACCAATTTGTATTGTCTTGTCCTCTCCAACCATCTTGCCAGTCGAAAGAATCGTCATAGTTTCCATAAGAAATTAAGTTTTTACCACTTACCGTTCCACCGTAAAATTCAAAACCATCATCAGCACCTTTGTAAGAAACTAAGTTTTCTAATATTGTTCCTGAACCTACTGAATAAAAAGAGAACCCATTCATTTCTGAAGTTCCATCTGTAATTTTTTTACCAGCATATTCTACTCTTACATATTTTAATGAACCACCATTGTGTGTAGCGTTTGTTCCTCCGTATGGTAAAGCTAAACCGTCTTCAGAAGTCGCAGTTGTTACACCTGCAGCTCCAACAATTGGTGCATCTCCATACATTATAATTCCTCCCCAAGAACCTGGAGTTTGTGAACTTTCTGTAAATACAACTGGTTCACCAGCTGTACCGTTTATAATTAATTTACCACCATTTTCAACCACTAGTGCATCAACACCATTGGCTACACTTGCAGTAATAGTAGAACCTGCATCAAAAGTTACAGTTACTCCAGATTTAATTCTTACGATTCCGTTTAAGGTGTAAGTACCAAAAGCATACGTTTTACTTGTAGTTACATCTCCTGAAATTTCACCTACAACTGGAGTTTTTACCGTTATAGTTTCATTGTCGTCTTCTGAACAACCTACGAATAATAAGGCTGTGAAAGCTAAGCTAAATACTAATTTTTTCATTTTGTAGTTATTTAATTGTTTGTTTTGTTTTTTATTAATTTTGTTAAGCAAATTTATATTTCTTTTAATCTGAGTAGGTTAACTGATTATTATCAAATATTTAAGAATTTTTAGGAATGTAAAATATTTGTAAACAAAAAAATCCTACCGAAGTAGGACTTTTTCATTGTTAGAATGTATAACTTAAACTCAAACTAAAACCAACACCTTTTTTGTATTCTTTTAAAACTAAAGAAGGTTCTAATATTTCATACTTACTATTATTTCCTAATTCAAATCTTTGATATGGATTTAAAATATTGTCTGCAGAAAACTTAGCACTTAAATTTTTAGTAAATTTTGTAGAATATACAAAGTCTAGTTTGTGGAATGGCATTTCGTAAATATGATCTAAACCTGCTGTTCCTACCGCATAAATATTTTTACCTTTTACACCATAAACCAATGTAGCAGTATTGGTAACTTTTTTTCCTAATTTAAATTCATATTTGGCATCAGCATTAATAATCCAATTAGAAGCACCTTGTAATTCTCTTGATGAACTGTTTTCTAATTTATTATCATCAGCAATTTCTACTTTAGTTTTCATTAATGAAGTGTTTAATCCTAAAGATACTTTATCTAATTTATCTGAAAGATTTGCTAAGTTGAAGATGAATTCAAATTCTGCTCCATATAAATTAGCCACTTTTGAATTTTGGAATGTAGTAATTTGAGTGGCACTTGGTTTGAAAATTCTTTCAATAGGATCTTGGATGTTTTTTCCATAAATGGCAACTGCTACCATGTCTTTTTTCTCAGAAAAGAATTCGTATTTTAAATCTACATTTATGTTTTGAGTATCTTGTAAATCTCTGTTTCCTGTTTCTACAGTATTATCTGGATTTACATATTGAATAGGTAAAACTTCCATTAAAACCGGTCTTGTAATAGTTTGTGAAGCAGCTAAACGGATGTTTGCTTTTTCTGATACCGAATATTTTGTATTGATCGAAGGAAGAATATAATTCTTTTTCTCGATATTTTTTCTGTACGGATTATCGAATGAATCTGAAATTTCTCTGTAGTTGATAGTTCTGTTAGAAGTTTCAAAACGAACTCCTCCGTTAATTTCTAATTTTTCACTTAAATTGAAAAATAAATTCGCATATCCAGCATTTACAAATTGATTTAATTTCACTTTGTAATCTCCAGTTGATTCTTCTCTTTCGAAAATTAATCCATTTTCTGCATCAGATAAAATTTGGTCGTTAATATCGTTAATAGATGTGGTAACCGTATAACTTCCAGATAAAGCTCTTGTGGAGAAGAAACGGTATTTTGAAGTGATACTATTTCTGAATGAATTGTAACCCAATACCAATTTATTTGATTTTCCGTTGATTTCTTTCCCGAATTTATAGTCGTACTCAAATAAACCACTTACATAATAGTTTCCTTTGATGCTAAAATGTTGACGGTTTAAAGTATTTCCACCATACGAGTTTTGAAAAGTACCATCACTGTTTAATTGTCCGTCTAAGAATTTTCTATCTGGTAATTCATATACGGTTTTTACAAAAGAAATTCCTCCTCTAACACTATGTTTTTCATCAGAAGTTAATTTATAACTAGTTAATAACTGATTATTGAAATAATCTGATTGTTCAAATTGATTGGTTCTTACAAAACGATTTGGAACAGATTTTTGATTAGATAAAACCCCATATTGGTCTTTTATTAAACTTTCCGTAGTTCTCAAGTACATAGAGTTTGCCGCAATCTGAAATCTGTCAGATTTGTATTTTAATCCCACTAATGTTGAAGCATTGGTTTGATAGCTATAGGATTGAGAATATAAATCGTTATTGTATTCTCCTAAACCTTCCACGAAAGAACGTTCTGCACCTTTTCTAACTTGAAATTTATTATCACCATTTAACGAAAGAATGTAAGAAAATGATCGGCCTTTATCAAACTTAAATTTGTCTGAATGACTAAAACTAATGCTGTTGTTAATTGGTGCACCTACTTTATCAACGTTCCATGAATTATTTTTATAAGCTTCTTTATATTCTGTAGAATTCAATCTGTAAGCACCAATACTTCCATATTGAGCAGGTAATTCTCTATATTTTTTTTGAATTCCGAAAAACCCTTGGTCGTTGTTAGCGGTTTCAGAAATTAAAAAACCACCACCATTGTTTTGAGTAACATATCCAAAACCAACTGTTAATTTCGTTTGAGCCGATTGTGCTTCCGATGTTTCTACATTAATAGTCGCTCCAGCGAAATCTCCAGGAATGTTTGGGTTAAATGTTTTGTACACACTTAAAACACCTACAATATCTGTAGGAAATAAATCTAAAGGAATAATTTTTTTAAACGGACTGTTCGAAGGAACTTGTAAATCGTTAATCAATAAATTATTGTATCTGTTTTCTAAACCTCGTACAAATAAACCTCTTGATTCCGCTTTGGATATTCCGGTTACTTTAGTTAAACCAGCTTCTACGTTACTAATTCCTTTACGCGACATTTCTTGTGCCCCAATACTTTGTTTAATTTCAACCGCTTTTTGTTGTTCTTTCAATAATGCAGTTTCTTTGGTTTTGTTAGTAGTTCCTGTAATTACAATTCCTTCAATGCTATTTGAATTTTCTTGTAATGCAATGTTTAAATTTAAAGTTTCGTTAGCTGTAACGGTAACTTGTTTTTCTGTAGTTTTGTATCCGATGAAAGCATAAACAATAGTATATGTTCCTGGTTTCATAGTAATTTCATAATTACCATTAATATCAGATTCTGCATTGTTCATCAAACCTTTTAAAGATATCGAAACAAAACTTACAGGCTGTTTGCTATCTTTATCTGTAATAATTCCACTAACTTTAGCAGAATTTTGTGCGAATGAGATTATTGTAAATAATAATCCGAAAAATAGAAATTTTAATTTCATTGTGGTTGTGTTTATTTTTTATGCAAAAATAGAACCAAGTAAATTACGTGAATGTTACCCGCGAGTTATTAGTAAGTTCACAGATTGTTAAGTTAGTGTTAACACATTAAATAATTGTAAACACGTTTTATTTGTGGTTTTTATATATAATTTTACAGAAATTAATTACTTTTATACTTAATATGAAGAAAAGAGACATAAAGATATTATTGGTAGATGACGAGCCAGACATTTTAGAAATTGTGGGCTACAATTTGGAGCAAGCCGGATATCAGGTTTTCAAAGCAGAAAATGGTAAAGATGCCGTAAAACAAGCACAAAAAGTAAAACCACATCTTATCATTATGGATGTGATGATGCCAGAAATGGATGGGATGGAAGCCTGCGAAAAAATCAGAGAAATTCCAGAACTAAAAGATACTATTATTACCTTTTTAACCGCAAGAAGTGAAGACTATTCTCAAGTTGCTGGTTTTGATGTTGGAGCTGATGATTATATTGCCAAACCTATTAAACCAAAATTATTAGTCAGTAAAGTAAAAGGTTTATTACGAAGATTAAAAGACGAAGAAACAGAAAGTTCAGAAACTTTATCTGTTGGAAACTTGTTAATCAACCGTGAAGAATATAAAATAATTAAAGACGGAGTTACCATTGTTTTACCAAGAAAAGAATTCGAATTACTCTATTTATTAGCATCCAAGCCAGGAAAAGTATTCACAAGAACCGAAATTTTAGATAAAGTTTGGGGGAATGAAGTCATTGTTGGCGGAAGAACTATCGATGTACATATCCGAAAACTTCGTGAAAAAATTGACGAAGATGTTTTTAAAACCATTAAAGGTGTAGGTTACAAAATTGAATTAAATGTCGATTAATTTCAACAAATCATACAAGTTTGCCTTTAAATCTTCTATTTACATTTCCTTATTTGTAGTAGTAAGTTTATTGGTGTATCATTACTTAGTTCAATCTATAAATGTTTTTATATTACTTGTATTTCCCATAACATTATTTGTTTTTAGTTTCTTCTTAATTCAATATCGAGTAGAAGTTTTTATCTATAAACGAATCAAAAAATTATACGATGAGGTATCCATTTTAGACGCTACTTCCTTAAAAAACAAAACGGTTACTACCGATATTTCTTCTTTAACTGCAGACATTCGAAACTTCGCCAAAGAGAAAAAAATCGAAATCGAATCCTTAAATATTCGTGAAGAATATCGAAGAGAATTTTTGGGAAACATTTCTCATGAACTGAAAACACCTTTGTTTACCGTGCAAGGTTATTTAGATACATTAATTGAAGGTGGTGCCATAAAAGACAAAGCTTTACGAGTAAAATACATCGAGCGTGCTCAAAAAGGTGTGGAAAGATTAATACATATCGTACAAGATTTAGACATGATTTCTAAATTTGAAGTGGGCGATTTAAATTTAGAC
>MGWJ01000054.1 GCA_001800945.1 Flavobacteria bacterium RIFCSPLOWO2_12_FULL_31_7 | reverse complement strand
TACCAAACTCTTTCATAAAACTAGCACTCAAACTTTCTACCAATATAAAAACTACATTTTTTTTGATTGGTACTGCATTTGTTGTGTCAGAAATTGTTCTGTGAATAGTTAAATCATTTGATTGAAATTTACTGTTTTTATCATTCAATTTATTTCGAATAATATTGAAAGCTTCTTTTTCATTTACTGAAGTGTAAAATTCATTATAAACCATTTGGTTATTTCTGAAAGCAGAAAAGAACGAGTAAATTCCTGATTTTGAAATTTCGGCATTGTAGCGATTAGAAGACCATTCGGCTTGATTGTTTGTTATAAATGATGTGAAAAACAAACAAGAAGCAATACAAATTATTAGTACAATACTTTTTTCTTTAAAAGTTGTTATTTGTGAAAATGTGCTTTTGAAAATATTTTTTTTATAAAACAGAAATAAAACTAAAAATACAATTACTGAAACCCCAATAATCAATAATGGTAGTGGATAAGATTCTTGAATGTTAGATACTACTTCGTGAGTGTAAATTAAATAATCTACTGCGATAAAATTAAATCTAGTTTTGAATTCATCCCAAAAAGTAATTTCAGCAAAAAAGGCAAATACTAATATGAAAGTTCCTAATGTTGTGAAAAACCAAATGAAGATTTTATCAATCCATGAGCCAATCCATCTATTAGGAAAAATGAAATAATATAGAATCGATGGAAATACAATAAAACTAATTGTACCTATATCGAAAAATAATCCTGTCAATAGTGTTCCTAAAACTGTAATAATGTTAAACGAAACTTCATCATATTGCCATATAAAAAAAATAATTCTTAGTACTTGTGAGATTGCTAGAAACCATAATATAAAAGAAAGTAATAATGAATATCTACTTGAAAGGTTAATCTTTTTGAACATAATAGTGTAAATAATAATTTTAAAAATGAATTGTATTTATAAATAAAAAAGTACCCACACACCATTGCGTAGGTACTTAAACAAACAATCTAACTAACTTTATCTTTTGTTATAAAATTTCCGTTTTCATCAAAAAACAAATCATTCCCTTTTATTTCAGCTTCGTAAATTGTATCGCCTTTTTCAGTAATGATTTTTGCAGTTTCTTTTATTTTTTTATTTTTAAAATTATCGTTTAAATATTGTAGTGCATTTTTAGGCAATTGATTTACTTCAATAGCTATTTCAGTTTCAATAATTTTTCCATTAGCATTGAATAAAATAGAATTATCTATATTATTATTTTTGAAACTCGCTTCAAAATTATTTTCTTCTTTATCCCATTTTACATTTTTTGCATTTGGAAATTTTTCACTTAATGCTTTTTTAATTACTTGAGGTACATTTTGTTCTTTTGTTTTTTGAGCAAAAGACACAAATGATAACATAATTAAAGCTATTGTCATTACTGATTTTTTCATTGCTATTATATTTTAAATTAATAATAGTCAAAGGTTAAAACCAATTTAGAAGAAATATTGAATTTTGTATTAAAGTGAAAATTTAATTAACAAATTTGATTAAAACTTATAATTATAGCCGAATCGAACTACTTGCGTTTCATAATAATCATTGCTTGTATAACTAAAATCTTGACCTTGGATTTCTTTTTTAATAACCAACGTATTAAAAAGATCAGTTGCATTTAAAAAGAATTCTCCTTTACCATTCTGAACAGATTTTTTCAATCCTAAATCAATTGAAAATCTAGATTTTATTTTACCCTGTGGGATAATATCAGGTGCTAAATAAATGGCTGTTATTTGTGCATCCAGTTTTTTGGATAGATGTAAAGTATTATTCCATTTTACATTACCCGAAAAAACTTCTTGTTTACCTGCTGAAAAAGTATTTGGTTGTGGATATAAATTTTGAACTGTAAATGCCCCAATTTGATTGTAATAAGCATTAAGATTTAAATTACTTGAATACCATTTTGTAACATCTTGAGAAACGACCATTTCAACACCCGTATTTGTGCTTTTATTTACATTCTGAAAAATGGCATAAATAAGATTACTACTTGGCACAGATGACGAAATTCTTGTTATTGTGGCATTTGCAAAGCGATGATATACCGCTGAATAAAAATATCCTTTTTCTAAATTCTTTTTATATCCCAACTCTACTAAATTAGTAAATTGTGGACGAAGTGCTGGATTACCAACTTTGATTATCTCTGCATCATCATACTTTGGGAAAATTCTAATATCAACTTCGTTAGGTCTATCAATTCTACGATTATAAAATAAGGATAGTTTATTAGAATCATTAATTTTATAAGCCAATCTAACATTTGGAAAAGGTTCAAGATAGGAATAACCATCTGTTTTGTATGTTGGGTGGTTTGGATTTACCTCGTACTCTAAATCTAAATATTCTACTCGTAACCCAATTTCAGCTTCAATTTTATTGGTTTCATAAATATAATTCCCATAAACTGCGGGAATAATTTCTTCATAAGTTGCTTTTCCGCCAGCAGCTACATCTAAAGGAGAATTTGTTCCTGGGAAAAATTGCATATTAGTAGGAATAATTCTGTTACGGAATTTAAGACCTGTTTCAATTCGTCCATATTTTAATGGTTTTATGTAATCAATATTAAAATCTATTACGCTTTCATCAGATAACAATTTGAAAGAATCTTTACTTGTTGAAGTTGGCAATATATTATCAAAAAAATATTTTTCATCTTCTCTATGAAAGGTATAATTGAATCCAATATTTAAAACATGACCTGCTTCTTTATACTTATGTTGGTATGAAGCAGTTGCCATAGCCGTAGTTTTTAATTCATCTTCCAAAAATTGCCAAAGTCGTAATCGTTGTGAATAGTCAGCATTGAAAAACGGTTGGTCGCCATTATCGATAATTTTTTCAGTTCCAAATAAACCCGAAACTGTAATCATATTTTGTTCGTTAATATTCCAGTCAATTCCTGATTTAATTGTGGTAAAATGAGTGTTTCTATTTCTCTTTAATTGTTGATTGATGATTGTACCATCATTATAGGTTCTAGTTACAAATTCATTTTTATTCAGCGTTTCTGTATATAAATAATCACCTTGAAAGAAAGCATTTATTTTGTTTTTACGATAATTTAATGATAATGTAGGATTGATTTTTGGTGTTATAGTATATTGTGGTCTAATAGTTGGTAAGTTTTGTTTTCTTTCCCATAGACTCCCATAACCATTAGTAAAACCAACTTTACCATTAAACCCTTCTTTCTTATTTTTTTTGTAGATAATATTGATAATTCCTGCATTTCCATTGGCATCGTATTTTGATGATGGATTATTTATGATTTCTATTTTATCGATTGCTGAAGCTGGAATATTATCTAAACCAGATTGATTTCCGAAACCTGTTAAAGCAGTTTGTTTTCCATCAATAAGAACGGTAACCTTATCGTTACCTCTAATTTGAACTTTTCCGTCTTGAACTGTAACCCCAGGTAAATTTTGCATGGATTGCAATACTGAACCACCGCTTTGATTGATGTTATCCGACATAGAAAATGTTTTTTTATCCATTTTCTCGCTAATAGTATTTAATTTAGAAACAATTACTACTTCTTGAATAGTTGTATTGTCTTCTTCTAATTCAATTGTACCTTGATCTAAAAATTCAGAGAGTGAACCAACATAAATAGATTTTACAGTTGTTTTATATCCTGTATATGAAAATTCTAAAATATAGTTTCCTGATTTTATATTAGCTAATGAGAATAGACCTTGCTCATTTGTAATTGTTCCAGCAATTAAAGTACTATCTTTTGTAGTTTTTATAGCCACATTCACAAATGGCAAAACCAACTTTGTAGTTTTATCTTTAGCAACACCAGAAACTGTAATTGTTTTATTTTGCGCAACTAAACTAGTCACTGAAAGTAATAGAAATGTAACGAAGAGGATTGTTTTAATTCGCATTATTTTATCTTTTAAGATTTTATTGTACAAATTTCTTTGTAGAATTTGAAGAAATATTGAATTTTAAAATACAATTTCAAAAGTGTGATAATCCTCTTTAAAATGATAACTAATTGTCCAATGATTAGTATCCACAATTTTTTTTATAATAGACAACCCTAAGCCATTTCCTTGAGAAGTTGGGTTTGATTTAGAAAAACGTTCAAACATTTTTTCTGTCTGTAAAGGTAAAAGCGCACCTGTATTTGAGAATATTATTCTATCCTTGGTTAATTTAACAAAGATTTTGCCTTTGTGTACATTATGATTTATGGTATTTAAAAACAAATTGCTAATTAACATTTCTGCCAAAATGTGATTTGAATTAACCAAAACTTCTTCTAATTCTGTTGTAATTGATATCTTTTTTGAAAGGGCTTGTTCACTAAAAAAATTCAATTGATTATTAATTATTTCGTTTAAGTTTATCTTCTCAATTTTATTGTAGGTATTATTATCAATCTTTGATACAACTAATAAATTTCTATTAAGTCTTACCAGCCTAGTAGTAGTGTTATCTAAATCCTCAATTAATTTAAACTGTTCTGAATTTAAATCTTTACGTTGCAAAATATTTTCTAATTTGCCTTTAAAAATTGCAATTGGTGTTTGTAATTCGTGAGCTGCATTTTCTATAAACTCTCGTTGAATTTGATAAATTTTACTGTTTTTATAGATTAATCCATTAATAGCATTATTTAATCTGTTAAACTCTTCAGTTGTACTTTGAATTAATTTTACTGAGGTAGATTTATCGATTTCAAATTGTTCCATTTTATCCAATGCAACATAAAATGGTTGCCATAATTTTTTTGAGATTATATTAGTTATTATAAAAAAACCAATTATCAGTAGAAGCAATAATAAAATGAAAAGAATTGCCGTACTACCAATTAAATTTTCTTTTTCAACCATATTTATTTTAGCCGAAAAAGTAAACCATTTACCCTCAATTTTCACTGGAGAATTAAGTACTCTAAATGGTTCGTTTTCTTTATTTAAAGCGTCATAATAACTATGTTCAAATAAACTATCTTTAAGTTGTCCATTAAATTTTTGAAGATTTACATCTCGATTAAACTTATTCCAAAGTGCCACATCTTTTATAGTTAAATCATCTTTTGTAAATCTATCAAACTGTTTTTTTATAGCAAATAAATCCTCATTGGCATCGTCTTCGTATAAAATATTAGAAACAATATAAAATAACGGACCAACCGTGATTAATATTATTATTGCATAAATGAAGTAAAAATTTAGTGTCTTTTGAAGTAGTTTTTTATTCATCTTCCCACTTATAACCTGTTCCATAAACTGATTTTAGATAATCCGTTGCTCCAATTTCTTTAAGCTTTTTTTTCATGTTTTTTATATGTGCATACACAAAATCATGATTATCCAACATATCTGCCATATCACCAGATAAATGCTCAGCAATTGCGCTTTTGGATAAAACCTTATTTTTATTACCAATCAAAAATAACAATAAATCCATTTCTTTTTTAGTAAATTCAATTTTATTGCCTTTAATTTTAACTGACTTGCTTATGGTGTCAATTTCAATTTCATTAAAAGAGATTAGATTATTTCCATTGAATTGTTTTCGCCTAACCAATGCTTGAATACGAACTAATAATTCTGAAAGATGAAATGGTTTTGTTAGATAGTCATCTGCTCCAAGTGTTAGTCCTTCAATTTTAGTTTCTAAAGTGTCTTTTGCTGAAATTATAATAACACCTTCTGTTTTATTTTGCTTTTTAAGTAATTCTAAAATCTTAAACCCATCTCCATCTGTCAACATTAAGTCCAAAAGAATACAATCATAGGAATATAAATCTATTTTCTCAATTGCTACTTTTAGCGAACTTGCCGACTCACAAATAAAATCATTACTACTCAAGTAGTTTTTAATACTTGTAGCAATTTCTATTTCGTCTTCTATTATTAAAATTTTCATATTGCAAATTAAGCAATCAATTTTGAATGAAAGTTGAATTTATAAATTAAGATTATAACAATATAAATTTGAAATAAAAATTACTCATTACAAATCATAACTTTTGAAATAAAATTATAGTTTTATTGAAGAGCAAAAACAAGGAAGCAATATTGTCAATCATTATAAAAAACTATATCCCATTAAACAAGCATTGCAAAACTATAATTAAAACTTTGTTGCTGTCATTGCCAGTAATAGTAGAACTGTAACATCATAAAGCATAAGCTTTGCAACAACAATTTTCTATTTTTGCAAAGCAATTGAAATAATTTATTTAAGTTAAATTACTTTTCTTATTTCGTTCCAGTTGCAATCTACTAAACCAAACGTTTCAATTAGATTCCAAATTTCGGGTGTGTGTGTTTCAAATTCGTTAATAATATTTTCGGTGTCGGTATAAATAATTTCATATTTTTTAATTTTCTCGGCTTCATTTTTTTCAATAAGTAACACATCTGCAAAATCTGTTCCTGCTTCAAAATTCGTGTTTTCGAGCCAATCATTGACAATTATATCAAAACCTAATATATTGAGTTCGGTAGCTTTTTTAAACCAATCTTCGTACTCACCTTTATCAGGGAACGCAATAATTTTATATTGCTTAATTAGTTTCAGATTTTCATATTTAAAACCTTGTTTACTTCCTGTTGCTAACCAAATATATTGAGGTTTAAATATACTCATCATAATAGCTGTTTTTTCTCCCTCAACAAGTGCAATGGTTTTGGCATTAATTTCATTTATTAGGTGCAAACCGAATAAGCATTGATTAAGATTAAAATCTTTGATTGTTTGGTTTCGTTTTAAAATACTATGAACCCAATCTATTAAACTTTTGCCGTCTTCATTTTTGTATCGTTTGCCAGTTTTTGTAACATATTGTAAAATTTTACCAGCGTGTACCCTTTGCAAATTATCAATTTGTCAAAATATTGTTGCACCATTCCAACGTTTTGATGTTCCTATCAAATATTTAAGTATGGCATCTTTTACTTCAGTTTCTGTAAAAATGGTTTTTAAGAACTGGATAAAATTATTTTCTTTGTAATTCCTACCACTTTGACTTACTAAATCGTAATTATGAAAACTTGGTTTAGGTTTTGGAATATTAACTACTTCAAAAGTGTTTTTAAATTCACCTGTTGGTGTGCTATAAAAACCGCAATTTGTTTCACGGTCGCAACGTCCAAAATCTTCATTCAAATAGTTTCCTGTTTCCGTTTCTTTATATTTTACAAGGGTTCGTTTGTTGCATTTCGGACAGACAAACTTTTTACTACTCTTATCTAAATTGTATTTGTATTGTTTCATAAAATTAAGATTTTAGTGTTCACGCTGTTCATTACGTTCACACTATGAACACCGTGAACATCGTGAACACTTTACAACTTCAAATATTTATTTACCGCTCCCAATGACATACCCATTTCATTAGCAATTTGTCTTTGGCTTTTTCCTTGTGTGTTTAATTCCTTTACTTTTTCAATGTTTGTTTCACGGTCTTTATCAGTATATTGTTTTAGGTGTTCACGTTCATTACCATAACCAATAAACTCAAATTGTAAAAAATTATATTCTTTATTTATATGACAAATACAAACATTATCTGTATCAAATACTTGCTCACAATTACGTTGTTTAATTTGTTTGATATATCTTATTTGCTTGTCTTGATTACTTTCTCCAATAGCAAAGGAACTATCACAAAAATTCATAAGCATTTTGCTTCCAGACAAATCATTTCTTGTAATTGGCTTTGATAAATCTCTTTTTGGTGTGTGTGCTAAAATCAAAATTGAAAGTGAGTACTTGCTTTTTAATTCTTTAAGTTTTTTCATTAATGGTAAAGCTTCTTTTGCTTTTTCATTATCGGTTTTTAGATAGGTAAGATTGTCAATAATCAAAACCTTTGAATTAGATTTTAAAAGACTTTGCTCGATTGACAAGATAAGAAAGTCATCAAAATTTTGATTAATTGGTAAATCAGCATCGGTATTGATTTCTATTCTTAAAAAATTATTGTCAAAGTTGTAATTTTCGGTATAATCTTTTGAATATCTATTTTGAAATTGCTTATCCGACAATTCAAAATCAAAGTAAAGTACAGACTGTTTTTGAGTTTCAATTTTGAACCCAATTATATGTTCTGCTTTACTTATACTGTTGCCAATTTGAACTGCTAAAATTGATTTTCCTAAATTGGTATCAGCAAACAAAATACATATTTCACCCTCATACCATAGTTGACTAAAAAGCATCTTCGGTATTGGTCGGTTCTTTGCTTCCTCCATCCACTCATTAGCTGTTTTTATCAAAAATAAACCGTTTTCTGTTGTCTTAACTTCACATTGCATTGCTTTGTCAATTACATTGCTAAAATCGGTTAAACCAATTGCCTGTTTATCTTTATCCATATTACTATGAATTAATTGACTTTACGGCTTCTAAAACTTGTTTTCGGCTGTAAAACACCCTGTTTCCAATACCACTACTTAAAAGTTTACCACTACGTGTATGCTTCCATAATGTCGTGAAATTTATACTCAAAAGTGTACAAACTTCTTTTCGGGTCATTAAATCGTTTTCGGGTTGTTGTGATTCTTTTGTTGCTTGAGGTTGCAACAATGGTTTAAGTGCTTCGGCTAATTGTTCAATTGTGATGCCGTTTAATAAAATTTGATTCATTTTTCTTATTTTTTAATTAATAAGAGCAAATGAACTTTAGGTTTATTTTGGGTTTAACCTAAATCGTTTCTTTTAAATTTATTCCAATTCGGATTAATTCTTTTTCTACTTTTTCAACCGCCTTTAATGAGTTCATTGGGTTGTTCGTTTGCGAAACAGAATTGTTGACAATAGGATTAATCATTGGATAAATTGATGATGTTTTTATTCCAGTAATTCCAGATAAAAAAGATGCTAAACTATGCGTGTTTGTATTAAATGGTGTTTTTGTTCTTAAAAAATCAATTATTCCCATTTTTTGCAAATAAATTATTTTTTCTCTACCATTTGTTTCACTTAAATCAATTTCTACTTCTTCAACTTCTGTTTTCCCATATTTACATTCCGCAATTTTAACTCGAATAAAAGCAATAACTTCTTGAAATTTATCCATATTCACAATAATTCCTCCGTAAAGTGCTCCTTCAAAATCTTGATGACTAACAACATGAGCATTATTATAAATATCTAATTGATATTCAAAAAAGTCTAATTCTGTTTTTGCGGTCGCTAAAATAAATTCATTCAGTAAATATTGAAAAGTACTTTTATATTCTTCAACGGTAAAGCAAATTGATTCGTTCATATTATGGATATATTCTACTTATAATTATTATTTTCTAATCATTTTTCTCTTTGGTGTTTTCATTATTTTCTCCTCAAAAAAACTAAATAATTTTTCTTGATGTAATTTATAAATTGTTAATGGAGTTACATTTTTATAAATATAATCATATAATTTTTTTGTGTCATTTACAGAATATTTTATATAAAAATTTTCTGTCTTAGTATGTTTGTTAGTATTAATGTTTCTTTTTGTTAAACCTATTTTATTTAATTGTTTTTCTAAATCTAAAATAAATTCAAAAGAACATGATGAAAAAGCAGAAGCAATAGCATTTTTGCTTAAAGCTATTGAACCACTTCCTGCCCATAATCCTCTTATGAAATGAGGATATAATTCATCAGGTAAATATGGGAATTTAATATTTGAATTTTTTTTCTCACACATTCCAAATTCAATTAATTCATCAATTATGTCTTCATTTGAAATATGCAAATAATAAAAACCTCCTTGCTTAATGCCGTTATATTCTCTTTCTTTGACAAAGTGAATTTCTAAATTTGATTTTAATATATCTCTACAATTTTCAATAAGATACTTATTCTTATTAATTATCCTGATAAATTGTTTACCTGTATTAGAATATTCATATAATGAACCATCAGTAAATATCATTCCTAATAAGAAAGCTGTATCACAATCAAAATCATCAAAAACATCGAAATCATAATAAATAAAT